>CAIJTL010000106.1 GCA_903823545.1 uncultured Planctomycetaceae bacterium | reverse complement strand
CTCGCAAAGGTAGCAAACTGGATGTCACCGTGTCGGTCTTGGATGAGGCGACCAGTTTAGAGGGAGGAATCTTATTGCGGACACCACTCTATGGAGCAGATGGAGAGGCATACGCGGAAGCCCAAGGAGCCATTTCCATCGGTGGGTTTCGAACTCGGGGAGCGAATAATGGACAGCAAAATCATCCGACTGTTGGTCGGATTCAAGGTGGTGGGTATGTGGAAAAGGAAGCTCTCGGCGAAGTCGAGCAAAAGGGGGCCGTCTGCTTGCTACTGAATGAACCCGACTTCAAGACGAGTTCCAATATTTGCGAGGCGATCAACGATCGTTTTCCCGGAACGGCGAAGACCAAAGACCAAGGGACAGTTTGGGTGCGCATCCCAATTGCGTTCTCACGAAAGGTGACCGAGTTTATTGGCGAGATCGGTCTGCTCACCGTCACTCCGGATACTGTGGCTCGAGTGGTGATCAACGAGCGAACGGGAACCGTCGTCGTGGGGCAAAATGTTCGAGTTTCTGGAGTCAGCATTTCGCACCGCAATTTTCAAATCAATCCCAACATGACCCCGTCGACTCGACCGGCCACCGCAAGTCCCGGATCGTCAGTACCGATTCCGCCGTCACTCATTGCGCCACCTAAAGAAGGTGCTGGATTGTTGCCGGTTCCGCCTGATCCAGACGATCGCTCTCAAGCGTCGGCACGTGGAGACAAGTCATACACCGTTGCTGAGTTGGCTCGCGTCTTGAACGCACTCGGAGCGACGCCGCAGGATTTGATATCGATCTTTGGTCAATTGAAAGCCTCTGGGCATCTACACGCGGATGTGGTCACGAACAAGTAACGTCTCGTTGTCGGAAACATCATGTTGAGTTCCACCACCAATAGTTTGTTGAGTCCCGCTGCATCGTTCGACTTTGCGAACACTTCGCGAGGTTCGTTGTCACCGGGCAAGGCCAAGAATGTCAACGTGGCGACGGACTTCGAGAGTCTCTTCACATCACAGATGTTGAAGGAGATGCGGAAGTCGCTCGACCCAGAAACGATGTTTGGAAGCGACCCTGGGGATGTTTACGGTGGGATGTTCGATCAATTTGTGGGACAGCAAATAGCTCAAAGTGGAGGAATCGGGATCGCGAAAATGGTTCGCGAAACGTTGAAACGTGAGAGCCAAGCGAAAGAGTCAAGCATGCCAGTGAATTGAGATGAGAGGTGGCATCAAATCGTAGCACACGCGGTCGCCTGTGTTTTTCCGTGATTTTCTCAGGCGGGCCGCCTGAATCACGGGTTTAGATGCCACGTGACTCGCCAAGACTTTTGAAGATCGTAGGTACGGAGCACATCATGGAAGAGATGAAAACAACTGACGTCGCGTCAACAATTGGTCAACGAATTCTGTCGCACCTTCATGACGAAGAGCAGACCGTATCGGTGCTGTTGTTAGCTGTGGAAGAAATTCGGCAGGCATTGTTTACTCGCGACGGCGAGCGGCTTACGGAGGCTTTGCACGCGGAAGCGGACAGCTATCAATTGGGCGAGGCAATGCGAGAGCGACGGACGTTGTTTCGCCAAGAAATGGCAACGCTTCTACAGATTGCTCCCGAGGAAATCACTTTGTCCCGAATCGACAGTTGCGTGCCAATCGCGTTGCGTGACGAAGTGGCGGCTTCTCGGCAACGACTTCAAGAGATGTCCGATGAGCTTCTTCGATTGAACCGTCAGAACGCGGCCATGATTCAACAGACGTTGCAACTGACGGAACGGATTGTGAGTCAATTGACTGGTGGTGGTCCGCACTTCACGAGCTACAACGCGAATGGGCGCAACGAACCCGCTCGCGTCGGTTCGGTTCTGCATTGGGGAGGCTGAGCCATGATGCAATTTTCGATCGGCGTCTCTGCGTTGCAGGCTAGCCAGCGCGCGATGGACGTATTGGGCAATAACATTGCGAACGCAAATACGCCGGGCTACCACCGACAAGTCGTGCAACTCAGTACGGCCACGCCGCTTCGTTTGGATAAACATTCGTTTGGAAGAGGAGTCGAAGTCACGGGCGTCCAACGGCTCGTTAACGAGCACATTGAGGAATCACAGATTCGCCAAGCCGGTGTGACGGGGTCATCGGAGTCGCAGCTATCTGTGGCGACTCAATTGGAGAGTCGACTCTCCAATGAAAAGGCATCCCCTGGGGCATTGCTGGAAACGCTCTTCAATCGGCTTGAGCAGTTGTCATCGCAGCTAAATAGCAGTCCGGCACGTAAGTTGGCAGTTGCCTCTGCGGACCAATTGGCTCGCGAATTCAACTCGTCGGCGATCGATCTCGTTCATTTAAAAGATGACGTCGATCAGTCGATCAGCGCGGTTGTGGCCGAAATCAATCCACTGACAAAACTAATCGCACAGCTCAATGCAGAGATCGCAAAACAAGGGACAGTGGGTGGCCCCCCCAACGATTTACTTGATCAACGGGCTCAAGCCATTCAGAGCTTGAGCCAACGAATTGGTGTCGAGGTACTAAAAGGAAACCAAGATCAGATCACGTTAATTTCTGGCGGTGCTCCGCTGGTTGTTGCCGGAAGAGCGTTGGCATTGAATGTCGTTCACGACTCAGAAGGCCGAGTTGGTATTCGCCCTGTGGACTCAAGCGCGGACTTGCAAATCGAAGGTGGGCAACTCGGAGGATATCTCAACGCACGCGACGAACTGTTGCCACGATATCAGAAGCGATTGGACGATCTTGCTCGCGCTGTCGCGAGCGCGTTCAACTCCGTGCAAAATTCTGGTGTTGGGGTTGCTGGTTCATTTACGAATCTTGTCAGCCAACAACCGGTTCGTGACGTCAACCAGAAGCTCAACGCCACTGGGCTTCCGACAATCCCCAAGGTCGGGACTGTGACCGTCGCCGTTAACAACGTCGCTACCGGCGAGAGGACACTGACTACGGTCAACATTGATCCGACTCTGCAGAGCCTAAACGACGTCGGAAACACATTGGGGACCATTCCGAATCTGCAAGTGTTTGTGAACCCACAGGCCGGGACTATGTCGTTGTTTGCTGCGCAAGGATACTCCTTCGATTTCCGTGGCGATGGCTCACATTCACCAGATTCTGCGGGCCTCTTAAGTTCGCTCGGATTGAACTCACTTTTTACTGGTGGAGATGCGGCGACAATCAGAGTGAGTTCCGATCTGCTTGCCAACGCTGACCGACTGGCGACATCAGGAACTGGACAGCCCGGCGATAGTCTCAATCTGCAGAAGTTTGTCGCCTTGCGAGATGCGACGTTGATGCCGAACAGCACAACTCTATCCGGGGACTTTTTGCAAACACTGGCCGATGTTGGCGCTGACGTCCAAGGACTCACGGAGCAACACGACACAAATCAAGTCTTGTTTGATCGGTTAGACCAACAACGTCAGAGCATCTCGGGCGTCGATTCCAACGAAGAGATGGTCAATCTCTTGAAATACCAACGGATGTTTCAGATTGCGTCCAAGTACATCAACGTCTTGAACGACGCCTACAACGAATTGCTTTCGATCCGATAACGCGAAGATTCAAAACGTCAGCGAGGGCTGACGCGTTGAGACGCTTCAATTCGTTCTTACTCCAAGTTGACTTAGCCCTCGCTGAGTTCTTTGGATGGTTGTTGTGATGCCATGCGAGTGACAAATGAGATGCAATTTGCAGGGCTGCTCCGCAACACTCAGCGGACGCTGGCCAACATGACCAAGGTGCAGGATCAAGTTGCATCGGGAGTTCGTTTGCAGCGACCTTCAGATGGGCCAGCCGAGATGGTTCGAGTGCTGAAGAACCGCCAAGATGACGCCCGGCTCTCCGTCCATTTGGCGACGATTCGTGACGTCAATGTCGCTCTTGATGCATCCACCACAGCGCTGACGGGTGCCAAGGACGTGTTGACTCACGCCAAAGACATCGCATTGCAAGCCGCGAACACGGCAACTTCGGACCCGACAGCCGACGAAGCTCTCGCCCAAGAAATTGACGGTGCCCTCAATAGCTTAATGCAGATTGCCAATCGTAAGCTGTCCGACGGACGCTCGCTCTTCGCCGGTACGGCGAGCCAAACGACGCCGTTTGTCGTCACGACCAAAGATAGCGCGGGACGGCCAACGCAAATCGACTATCAAGGGAGCCATGAAAGCTCGCAGGTGCTCGTTGGTCCGGGGCAAACGTTTGATGCGCTGATTCCTGGCGACGTCTTTCAAATGCCTAACGCGACAAGTAACCCCTCGGATGCCAAAGACGCGTTTCAAGTCTTGATGAAGTTGCGCGACGACATTCGTAACACGAGTGGGCTTTCAACGACCGATCGCAATGCGGCATTGACCAAACATATTGATGGACTCGATCGCGTTTCCACTGGCGTCCTTGAATCGCTCGCGACACAGGGAGTTCAATCAGAGTTACTCACGCAATGGACCGACCGAGTCACGAATCTCCAAACATCGTTGCAAAAGCAAAACGCAGATTTGGAGTCCGTCGATGTGGCCGCTGCCATTACCGAACTGACTCAGCAACAGAATCTTTATCGGATTAGTTTGTCGCTGATTCAGCAGGTGAATTCGTTGAGCTTGGCAGACTTTTTGAGATAACTCGTTGATGCTTTGTTTCGCATCAGCCTTCTAGCCAAACAAGTGTGCCTTCTTTGTCCTGCGTGCGGGTTTTAGATCTCAACCGAACCGTCCAGATCCTGGCACTCGCAAGGATCCGGGAACAATATCGCGAAGCAAACG
>CAIJTL010000105.1 GCA_903823545.1 uncultured Planctomycetaceae bacterium | reverse complement strand
TGCACGATCCTCTTGTCGGCGTCCGCTTCATCCGTCGCCTGAAAACTTTGAGTTCGCGCGTATCCTTCGCTGCCAGCCATCCAACGCAACGGCTCACGTTCGCCAAACACGATGGCGTCAAACGTCAAACCATCCAACGTCTGCACGCTGATGGCTCCACCGCCCTGCTGTTGAAGATGATCGAGCCGTAGCGACACTTCCAAAGTCTTCGCCTTCAGTGGCATCTTCAGAGGGGCAGTCGCGACGAATTGCTGCCGACCGTTCACTCGCAATGCCCCGTCTTGTAGCTTTGCGCCGTTCTGAGCCGTGCCATTTAACTCGCCCAACGAATCCTTCAGGTCATCATTGAATTCCCAACGTGCGATCGGCGTCGGCGCAGCGACCTTCTTATCGAATCGCTTCTGACGATCAGCAAGAATCGCTTTACGAGCGTCCGCTTCCAGCTCTGACCGCTGTAACACGAGCGAATCCAATTGACGCTGAATCACCGATTTGAAGTCGACGGATTCAGGCTTCAAATCTGAGTTCTGCGATTTCGCAATCGGCAGATCGCGATCACCCGGCTTCACTCCCGCAAGTGCCGCAGCCACGCGGTAGTAATCGCGAGACGAAATTGGATCGAACTTGTGGTCGTGACAACGAGCACAATGCACCGTCAGTCCGAGGAACGTCTCGCCGACTGTCGCGACGTAGTCTTCCATCTCATCTTGCCGGACGACCGCTCGCATCGCCGCGCTTTGCTGAGCTTGACCAACATCGTCATAAGCGCCAGCCACAAGAAAGCCGGTCGCGATGATCGCGTTCGGATCTTCAGGATGCAGCACATCACCCGCTAGTTGCAGTCGCACGAACTCGTCGTATGGCAGATCGCGATTGAAGGCGGTGACCAGCCAATCGCGATATCGCCATGAGTTGTTGCGAATCTTGTCTCGCTCGAACCCATGACTTTCGCCGTACCGAACGATGTCGAGCCAATGCCTTGCCCAACGTTCTCCGAAGTGCGGCGAATCGAGCAATTGATCGACGAGCTTGTAATAAGCGTCCGGCGAATTGTCTTTCTCAAAAGTAGCTACCTGTTCCGGACTCGGCGGCAGCCCGATCAAGTCGAATGACAACCGCCGAATCAGCGTCCGTCGATCGGCCATCTCCGAAGGGTTCAGCCCTTCCTCAGCCAACTTCTTTCCGACGAACCGATCAATCGGATGCTGGCTTTGAAATTTCAAATCGGGAACTTCGGGCCTCACGACTGGCAGCAACGACCACCAGTCGTAACCGGCTCGCGATCCTGTCGAAGAAGAAAACGGATCAATCGGCGACGTTCCCCATTTGGCTCCCGCATCAATCCAACGTTTCAGCAGTTCGACATCCTCTTTCGGCAGCGGCTTCTTCGGCGGCATCTCACCATCACGAACACGCTGCCACAACAGGCTCTCCGCCGCTTTGGTCGAAACGATCACCGCACCCGATTCGCCCCCCTTCATCGCCGCCTCAAGGCGCGACAAATCAAGCCCCCCTTTTTTCTCAGTCCCGCTATGACAATCCAAACAACGCCGAGCCAACAACGGAGCCACATCTCGATCGAATGAGACCGGCGGTGCATCGGCCGCCGACGCCACAAGAACCCCAAATGATGCCTGCTGAATGATGACGAGCAAGAAAACCCAAAAGCCGTGTCGCACAATCACAACTCCCCAAGGCCGAGCATCTCCGAACAATCACTGAGATTTCATTCGCACAAAGCGTATGTGCCAAGCCTCGGCAAAAGGTAGTCACACCACGCCATAGGAACGAATGCGTCCATAAATCCTGGATTCTAAAACGCCGCAGTTTCCCGCGGAGGCGCAGAGCTCGCGGAGAGGAATGAGGTAGCGCGGCGAAGCCGCATAACTAACCCGAAGCGTGAGTTTAGAAGTTGCGCTATTTATTTGGAGTTTTTCAGCCATAAAACGCGGTTTTTCTGAAATGGCTTCCACAAAAATCTGTTGCCTGGGGTGCTGAAAACTCAAAAACAACTGGTTTTTCACATATT
>CAIJTL010000104.1 GCA_903823545.1 uncultured Planctomycetaceae bacterium | reverse complement strand
CGGCTCACTTGGCCCGATGCTGGAACGCATAGCGACGCAATATCGAACCGACGCAGAAACTCGAAGTCGCATCAAAGGGGCACTCATTTATCCGGCTGCGATGATGACCATGTGCGTCGGCGTCATCATCTTCTTACTAACCTACGTTTTCCCAAAGCTGATGCCGATGTTCGCCGGTCGCGAAAAAGATATTCCAGCACCGACGAAGTTTCTCTTGGCCTTGTCGACATCGATTACTACGTATTGGCCGTGGTACGTCGCCGGAACAATGATCCTTGCTGGTTTCGTGGTCTTTTTGCTCAAGCAGAAAACCGGCCGAATCATGCTGGATTGGATGAAAATCAATCTTCCTCCGTTCGGTGGCCTATGTCGAAAGGTCGCACTCAGTCGCAGTCTGCGCACTCTCTCTACAACGTTAAATGCGGGAGTACCGATGCTCGAAGCGCTGCAACTCAGTGGCGGAGTTTCTAACAATCACTTCTATGAAAACTGCTGGATTGATGTCGGCGACAAAGTAACGACCGGTCGCCAAATTCATGAAGCGCTGCAAAGTCACTCGTTATTTCCCAGGATGCTCGTCCAGATGATTGCGTCTGGCGAGAAGACAGGACGCTTGGGAACCGTTCTGGAAAAGGTCAGCGACTATCTTGACCGCGAGGTCGCCAATGCGGTGAAGACCGTTACGAGCTTGCTTGAACCACTCATTATTACGGTTCTCGGCAGCGCCATCGGCGGGATCGCCGTCGCAATGCTGTTGCCGATCTTCAAGCTGAGCAGCCCGGTACGATAGCCAATGACGAAGAGCTCAATTGGACGCGTTCTCTTTCGCGCGTTGCTCTAGCATCTCCACAACAGGAACGTTCGCATCCGGAAACTTGAGCGTGCGAAGAGCCGTCACCTTTTCCCAACGAAAGCCATGCAGATCCGTGAGAGCTTCTGGCGACTCTGTCGGTTGGCACAGAAAGAAATGTAAATCGACGGACCCGTAGTTGTAGTCGTAGCGACGGCGAGTCAGCAGTTGACGCACTTCAACAGTGACGCCGGTTTCTTCGAGACATTCCCGGACAGCTGCCGCACTTGGTTCTTCGCCAGGTTCACATTTTCCGCCAGGAAATTCCGCAAACCCAGCCAACGAAGCTCCCGGCGGCCGAGTGCCGATCAAGTAGCTTCCTTGGTACTCAACCACTGCGATACCAATGGTTTTGCGACGGAACTCCGCCATCGTCTGCACTCACTCTCAATAGCCGATAAAAACCAGATCAAGATCAGACACCGCGAAGTTCAGGATGATCGAAATTCGGCATTGCCATTAAACTGAGCTTGAACTCGCTGATTCTGGATTTCGCAGTACTTGATCCTTCGCTCGCGAATAAGCCGCTCACGCGAGCAATTTCGCTTCGATTATCCAAACGTCATGTCGGCCGGAGGCGCGCCCATCACGTGGAATCCAGCGTCAACGTGCAGTGTTTCTCCGGTGATACCGCTGGCGTGATCGCTCAAAAGGAACAAGCCAGTCTTTCCGACTTCTTCCATCGAAATGTTGCGACGCATTGGCGACATACCTTGGTAGAGCTTCATCATCACGTCGAAGTCACCGACGGCTGAAGAACTGAGAGTCTTTAGCGGTCCAGCACTCAAGGCGTTGACTCGAAGTCCCGATGGGCCGAGTTCATGAGCGGCATACGTGACGGAGCTTTCCAACGCGGCTTTGCAGACGCCCATAATGTTGTAGCCGGGGATCACTTTTTCGCCGCCGAGATAGGTCAGCGTCAAAATGCTTCCGCCCGGATTCAGAATCGCACGCGCTCGATTAACGATCGCCAACAAGCTGTAAACGCTGATTTCCATCGAGGTCTTGAAGCCCTCTCGGCTACACGCAACCGTCAGCCCCTTCAGATCTTCCATTGGTGCGTAAGCAACTGAATGCAGCACAAAGTCGATTGTTCCAAAGGTCTCTTTCGCCTTCGCGAAGATCGCGTCTAAGTCGGCGTCGACTTGGACGTTGCAAGGCAGGACGAACTTTCCACCGATCGGATCAACAAGCTTGCGGACTCGGCGCTCCATGCGGGGCATCGTAGGGTCTTTGTCAGGCAGGTGAGTGAAACCCATCTCTGCGCCCTCATTATGCAACGCTTCTGTGATGGCCCAAGCGATCGAATGATCGTTCGCAATCCCAAAAACCAAGCCCTTCTTGCCGGTAAACAGTCCCATTTCAAATCAGCCTTGTCGGTGGAGATATTTCAAATCGACGGCGCCCCGAATTCATCAGGCTTAGCCGAACTACGGGGCGGAAGATACCGGGGCGTCAGAACCCCTTCAACCACATCGTTGATACATTTCGCGGTCGAGCGGTGTTCGATCATAGGTATGCTAAGTCGTAGAGTCTTGATGAGCGTTGAAGTTAGAGCCAACGAGTAACCGCTTGATATGCACTTGCTGCCTCGCTACGTTTCACCCCCTATGGCAAACAAATCACATCAGCAGCATCCTGGAGATGATTGGGCGGGCCTCGCTCAAAATCTCTTTGGCATTAATCTCGATAAACCTAAGAGCGGCGATGACGACCTGCTCGACGATGACATGTTTAAGGTGGAGATTCCCAAGCCTCCCACTCCACCTCCTGTTATCGTAGCCACAGCAGCGCAGACGATTATCCAAGAAGAAATCGAGTTCGCGTCTGCCGAACCAGTTAGCAAAGTCGCGACGCGACCTGCGCCAGGTCGGCCTAGCCCAGTGAAAGCGGCACTGCCGCCGAACAAAGCCTCGACGAAGACCGCGAATACAGATTCGTTTGGCGCCGGGATCGACGATTTCGGATTCGGAGTGATTGAAGAAGTCGAAGCCTTGACTGAAGAAGGCCACGAATTGGCCTCAGAAGAGAGCGGCCTCACACTTCCTGACGACTATGACTCCGAAGGTCTCACACTGCCTTCTGATTTTGATGACGGCCTGACACTCGCGCCGGAATCGGTTGCATCAGATGAAGATGCTGACGAGGAGGACGACGACGAAATTGAAGACGATGAAGACGACTCGGACGAACCAGAACTGAACTTGGAAAGTTCCGATGATGAGTTCGAGGACGACGACGAAGATGAAGAGGCTGACGGGGATTCTGACGAAGAGGAACCTGAGTCGGCTTCAGCAGAACAAGGCTCCGCCGCCTCGAGTACATCGAGCTCTTCCGCCCCGCGTCGTAAGCGACAGTTCCGGCGAACTCGCGAAGATGCTTACTGGGATTTGCTCGAAAATTGGGAATGGGAAGAGATTCCTGATAGCGATGCTCCACGAGCAGATGGCGGTCGCTCATCGTCAGGCCGTGGACGTGACCGCGATCGCAAAGGCTCAGGCGGCAGAGGTTCGGGTGATCGTGGCCGCCGCAGTGATCGTCCACGGGACGATAGAGCACCAACCGAGCAACGATCACGGCCCGCAGAGGCGCAGGGGACAAGCCCGACTGAGCGACCGTCTGCCTCGAACGATCGAACTCGCGAGGCCCGCCCTCAATCTGATGATCGGACACGCTCGGCAGAGAATTCAGGTGCAGAATCATCACGCGGTCGATCACGCCCACCGCGAGATGATCGAAGTCGACAGGATCGGCCGAGAGAAGAGCGGCCTCGTTCAGACGCACGTTCGTCAGCAACCCCGCCTCCGGCAACGGCACCGCGACAGGCTCCAGCTCCAAAGGTTGAAGCTTCGGCGTTTGATGATTTTGGTTTAGGAATCTTCGATGACCAGTCGACCGTGGTTGCACAAGCCACGTCACCACAAACGAGTCGCCCACGAGACGAGGCTGTCGCACAAAGTACGGTTGCAGGCGACAAGATATTGAAGACCTCTAAGTCTCGGTCGGCACCGATTGATGAAGAGCTGGTTTGGCCAGAGTCGGATGATTCCGATGTGCAACTGGTTTCTGAAGGAAGTGTTTCCGAAACAACAGCGATGCAATCTGCGGAAACGGCAGACGAATCGGACGAATCAGCAGAGGATTCAGAGGATTCGTCGGACGTTACTGAACTCAACGAAGATGGTTCACCACGTCGCGGTCGTCGTCGTCGTCGTCGTCGCGGTCGCCGCCGTCCATCAGAGTCGGATGCTGCAACAAGCAGCGATATGAGCGAAGGGACTACCTTCGACCTCAATGAGGCGTTAGCGACGTCCAGCGAATCTCCTGATTTCATTCCAGCAAACGCCAGTGATGAAAGCATTCAGGCTGATTCCGATGACGGCGAGGAAGATGGCAGCGAATCAGACGAATCCGCTGAGCGATCCGATGGGGATCAATCGTCTGAGCGTCGAGGTCGTCGTCGTCGTCGTCGTCGTCGCCGCCCGACAGATGCCACAAGTAACGCAGCATCAGAAGGCGAACCGAGCGATTCGGAGAAGCTCGACGATCAAAGTACTGATGAGTCCGAGCAAGCCGTCGACAGCCACGATGATCATGGTGTAACGGACTCCGATGATGATGAAGACGAAGTCCCCGTAATCACGTACGCCAAGATGCCATCGTGGGAAGAGGCGATCCGCTATTTACTCAATCCGCATTTGGTTGGAAAAAATCTCGATCCGGTAGACGAGGCCGAAAGCCTCGTTGGTGATCCTCGTGGTTCTGGCGGATCAGAACCGGTGGCAGCACCACCGCAGCGTCGATTCCGTCGTGGTGGTGGCGGACGCGGCCGTGATAATCGTGGCGGTCAACGGTAGTCTCAATGACAAAAGCCCGGTTCTGTGAACCGGGCTTTTGTGTTTTTGTGGCTCTCTGCCATTCACGTCGAAAGCTGTGGTGTACGCGGCTCGCGTCCATGAGGTGTTGTTGAACCAACTTTTTCTTGGCGTTACCCCGTTTGAGGTAAATTCAACAGCTCCGCAAATCGGTCGAGTACTCTGCGTTTGAGTGGCGCATATTCGGCGGTGTCGATCGCTCCAGAATCAATCGCATTCCAAGCAGCATGACGAGCTTCGATAAGGGGTTCTTGGTCTCGGCGAATGTTCGCGACCGTCAACGGTAAGTCGCCGTGTTGCCGAGTCCCGAGGACATCGCCGGGGCCCCGAAGTTCAAAATCGGCTTCGGCAATTTGAAAGCCATTCGTGCTCGTTTCAACGGCGTGTAAACGACGTAGAGCTTCGGGATCATCGTTATCCGAAAAGAGAAAACAGTATCCCTGAAACTTACCGCGACCGACGCGTCCTCGCAGTTGATGAAGTTGAGAAAGACCGAAACGCTCAGCGTGGAAAATGACCATCAACGTGGCGTTCGAGACATCAACTCCCACCTCAATGACGGTTGTTGAAACTAATGCCTGAATCTCTCCGTTGCGAAAGCGTTCCATGGTGGCGGCTCGCTCCTCGCGCGGCATGCGACCATGCACGAGTCCAACTCGAAAGTCCTTCAATTCACCGACTGACAATTTCGCAAACGCCTCTTCTGCTGATTGCGGCATGTCTGACGAATTATTTAACGACGAAGTCGGGGCAAGCGTTTTCAAAAACTCTACGACCTCAGTTTCATCTTCTGAATCACTGGCACCGATTCGCGGGCAGACGATGTAGCCCTGTCTCCCCGCTAGTAGTTGGCGACGAACGAAGTCCCACGCGCGTTTGCGAGTTGGCTCAGAATAGACGCGGTGCGTTTCGATCTTCTGTCGCCCAGGAGGAAGATCATTGATCGCCGTAATATCGAGATCACCGAATTGCGTCAGGCACAAACTGCGAGGAATCGGCGTGGCCGTCATGACGAGCACGTGCGGAGCAAGATCTCCCAATCCGAAGTGGGCTCGCTGAGCCACACCAAATTTGTGTTGCTCATCAATCACAACGAGTCCAAGCTTCGCGAAGCGAACACCTTTTTGAATTAACGCCTGCGTGCCGATGATTAGGTTCGCTGTTCCCGATTCCATTTCAGCCAATGTCTGCCGTCGCTGAGTATCACTCACACTACCCGTCAAAAGACGGCGTTCGACACGACTTCCCGCGAGAAGTGAATCGACCGTGTTCCAGTGCTGCGTCGCGAGTAGTTCGGTCGGAGCCATGATTATCGCTTGATAGCCATTGGCCACAGCAACCAACAGCGAATAGATGGCGATTGCCGTTTTGCCCGCACCAACGTCGGCTTGTAAGAGTCGGTGCATTGCTTGATCCAAAGCCAAATCGCGGCAGATTTCCTCGACCGCTCGGTTCTGGCCAGCGGTGAATTCAAACGAAAATAGTCGTCGTGCTCGAGCGTCGATCTTCGCAGTGACAGGCAATGGTGGAGCCGGTGGCCCCCGCTTCCACGCTCGACGGCGAAGTGCGAGCCCCATTTGAAACTCAAGCAGGTCCTCAAAGATCAGACGCCGTTTCGCCGAGAGATAGTCAGGCATCGTACTCGGCATGTGCAATTGTCGGATCGCGTCGCAACGCTGAGGCAACTTGTGTTTTAGCAAGATTTCGTTAGGCAAATGTTCTGACACAAATTCCGAGTAATCAGCTGCTGCGACTTTCGAAATCCGCCGCACCTCGAACATCCGCAAGCCTTCGGTCAGGTGATATCGCGG
>CAIJTL010000103.1 GCA_903823545.1 uncultured Planctomycetaceae bacterium | reverse complement strand
TTGGGAAGAGAACGCCATGAAGAGCGAGTTTGGTGACGCGTTGAAGAATTCAGAACCACGACACTTGGCGTCGAGTAGGGGCGTCTTCATAGTCACTTCGCGACTGAGAAGCTGCGCAACTTCAAAATTCATGCTTCGGTTTAGTTTTGAAATCGCTTCTCGTTATTCAGACAACACTAAGTAGCTGCCGCCGGTGCTTCCGCTGCGGCAGGTGCTTCGACGTTGTAGAAGGTGATGCTGCCGAACTTCTTTTGGCATTTGGGGCATTTCGCTTTCGCGATCCCTTTGCCGTCGGCTCCGCCCAGTTTCTCTTTCTTGCGACCATCTTCGCTGATGACGAGACCGCAACCTTCGCATTTGCGACCGACGATAACCAGCTTGATGTTGGGGTCAGCTTGGTGATAGTCGACGTTGTCCAAGGCTTGGAACGTGGCGTCGGTGTAGTGGCACTTGTATTCGTTGAACTTGTCCGTGAGTGGCAAGTTCAAGTCGTCGGCGAGCCCTGTGATTTCAAAGACCTCTTCCATTTGCTTATTGAATTCGCGGAACTCCGAAAGCCAGAACGAAGCGAAGAGAAGCTCGGCGCCTTCTGGAGGCTTTGGCAAACGGACGGCAATGCGGTTGTTACCGAAGACTGGAATTCCGGCAAACATCGACTCGTGCGCGTAAATCGCCGGTTGGACGACTTGGATTTGCTTAAGCACGTCAGGGCCGAACAAGCGTTGTGCGGCAACGGTCAGTTCTGTGAGTGGCTTTCCGGCAGCGAGGTGAGCGACCGCTGCTTCGCGAGCTTCGGGCTTCTTCTTTTCCGCGGAGCCGAACATCGAGCCCTTCTTGACCAGCGTCAGCAAGAGAATTCCGTCGAGACCGAAGCCCATGTCCTGTGTGTCGAAGGCGCTTTCCAAACTTCCCGGTTTGAGCTTGAGCTTGGTGGGATCGAGCGGATGGACTCGGACATCTTTCATCCAGCGAGAGTATTTTCCTGCCGCGAGTGTTCCTGGTTGTTCAGGAGCAGTTGCAGCTTGGCCACTAGCGGCGACAACTGCTTCGGCGGGTTTCTCTTCGGGAAGCGGCAGTGGAACGATGAATGCTGATTTGCAGCGTGGGCACTTTCCCATCTGGCCGCGATGCTTCTCTTGAACTTCGATTTGGTGGCCATAGGGGCAAAAGATCACGAAGCCGCCTCGGCCACCGGCGCTTCCTGGTTTTCGTTTGCCTCGATCCTTGCGTCGTTTCTCGGATTCGATTTCTTCTTGCTTCGCGATATCGAGCAGCACATCACCGGCAGTGGCAACTGAGTGTGATTCGCCAGTTGTTTCTGTGGTTGGTGATGACGCCACCTTGGTAGAGGCTTTGCCTTCAGAGGGAGCGGTGGTTTCGGAAGTCGCTTCTGTGCTTGAAGCGGTCGCACTGGCTGTCGAAATCTCCGGAAGGGGAGCCAACTCATACGATCCTTCAGAAGCCAACATCCGCGCGGAAGCAGCTTGAGCCGACACGGCACTGGACGGGATGCTCACCACGCCTTCGCCGAGCGAGAAGTCATCATCGTCGTCGTCCGCCAGTGGAGGAAGCGATGTTTGGGCGACGCTGATATTGAGTGGCGCGACCGGAGTCGGGATTTCTCGCAGAACCGGCGCAGCGGGAAGTTGCGCGTTCTCGCGCAACCGCTGATAAGTCTCGGCCATTTCTTGACGTAAGAAGCCACCACACCGCCAGCATCGGACCAGTTCTTTGCGGACCATTTCGCCACAGTCAGGGCAGGGGATGTCGTCTGACCCGGACCCTTTGACTTCGCTATGCAGCTTTTGTTCTGCGAGGTTTGTGCCGTGCTGTGAGTTCAATACATGGTGGCAGCTTGGGCATTGCGCGGTGTCACTCAGCAGTAACGATTTACATTGCGGGCAACTGGCGATCGAAACGCTCATGGTTCGTATGTCTGTCCGTGTTTCAGTGGCATGTTCTTGGTGAAGACCATCTCACAAAAATGAACGCCACCCAGAGGAATGCGTCGAGTATGGCGTACAAATCTCGCTCGCCAATGTAACAAAGCTCTCACAGGATTGCAGCGAGGAACTTAACCGCGTTATTTGACGATCGGTCCCGATTCTTCCGGTGGCGGTCATGCCGATTACGCAGAGTTTTCCATTAGCCGAAGCGACACGCCTCCAGCTTGTGGCTTCCGAGTGTGTGACGCATCGCACCAACAGTACGAGGCTATCCGAGAAGTCGGATTGTGAGCCGCAAGGCGTCAGCCCCCGGACAATACTGCCGTAAGACAAGTTCGGGGGCGGACCCACCCGGCTCACCATTGGATAGGCACGTTTTCGAGTTTGGAGCGGCGAAAAAATCGCTCACAAGCTGGTCGCGTGTGGCTGCGGAGGTGCGACGATGGCTGATGAATCATTGAACGAAGCACCGTTTCGGTGTCGGCACACATCTTCGTTGGCCGAGTTGTTGGAGCCGCTTTGGGCGACGTTGTTGGTGACGACATATCAAGCGGGAAAGCTGGCAGCGTTTCGTCGGCGGGTGGGAAGATGTCGCTCTTGATGCGGACGTTTGATCGAGCGATGGGGGGGGCGGTGAACGCTCGCGAGATGGCGATTGCCACGCGGTATCAAGTTTGGTTCCTGCCAAATGAGCCGAGCCTTGCTCAACGGATACCGCCGCAAGGAACTCACGATGCGTGCTTCATGCCGCGACGCAGTCACGTCACCAGCAACATCGATACGCATGAGATTGCCTGGGGACGTCCGGCGGAAAACTCGTGGAGTACGATTTCATTGTGCTCGAAATCCGAAGAACTCAAGCACGTTGGAAACGTGTTCCACGAACCTCAACTGTCCGCCGTCCATTCGACTCTTTGAC
>CAIJTL010000102.1 GCA_903823545.1 uncultured Planctomycetaceae bacterium | reverse complement strand
CAACGGCTTTTCATCGCGGATCGGAAGACTCGACAACTTGCGAAACCGAAATCGAACCGTCGCTCCGTCGATCGGCTTGCCTGTAATGGAGTCGATGACTTCGCCTTCGATCGGCTCGAAGTTTTGCGACACTCGTTGAGTCGGCTTGTCTTGACCTCCTTCGTTCTCAGCGCGAGCACGAATCGTGATTGGCGTGTCACCCGTTGGCAGCACTTGGTGCCAGTCGTCTTCCTTGGGGAATCCGTCATCCCCTTTACCGTTATTTCGCGAGAGGCTGCCGAAGTTGATGTCGTATCGCACGGTGTACTTGCCGGGCTTCTCGAGGAGGCTGATGCCAGACGTAAGCGCGTAAAGCTGAGCAACTTCACCGGGCTTCAGCGTCCAGCGGACCAAGATCGGCAAACCAGAGAACCACGAACCTTCGAGTTTGATCGCCTTGCCCGCTTCATCGGTGGCGGTCACTGGATCGAGCTGCCGCCCCGTCTCGCTGACGAACTTGATTGTGCTGTCGGAAACATTCTTCACATGAAAGATCGTCGAGACGTGTGGCATGGTCGGAAATGTTCCCGGCGGATCATTCGTTGGAGTCGCACCCGGCGGCTGGCGAAACTCGACCGCCGCTTGCAGTCCGTCTTTGACCTGCCCCCACACAAGATGCGGAGGCTTCGGTGCCGACGGATCATTGGCCACGGTGAAGGCCACTTCGTTCGACGTGACCTCTCCCGACCAAGCCGTCGCTTGTGGCCCGTTCGGAAAATGTTCCTTGAAGAACGCCGATCCCTTTTCGCTCGCTCCTCGATAGCGGATCTTCGCGCGATAACTTCCCGGCGGCAGTTGATGATCCATCGGCGGGTGAAACCGCGACGGACGCAACACCACCACGAGCGACTTGCCGGGATCAACCGAGTGCGTCAACGCGCCGATCAGACGATGCGACATTTCCATAAAGACGCGCGACGCACGCTGCACCGGCTGCCCCTTGGCGTCGGTGAATTCCAACTCGAACAAATACGGCGCAAAAATCTCCGGAGCCAACTTCCCTTCAAACTGCGGCTGCCCCTTGGCGTCATGTCTCTCACCAATCAATGTCTGCGGCCTGTCGCTGACGTTCTGCAACTCGACCGCCAACGTCACGTCATCCCCGCGAGCAAACACCTCCACCGACTTCGAGAGGTCCGGCGATTCGTCATTCACCGTCGTCGGCACGGCGGTGAGACGACATTGCAGAACTTTGGACCGCACGACAGCCGACTCGGCAGATTTGCCCGGCTCTCGTCGCGGGTCTCCCGACCCTGCCGCTGGGTTGGACCGCAGGTCTCCTTCAGTCTTACCGGACTCCGTCGAGCCGTCATCTGAGTTCGGGAGACCTTCGGTCGGGCCGAGGGCGTGGCCAGGAGACCTCCGTCCAGCGCTGGAGTCGCGATCCGCGGTCGGCGGTTTGACCTCGGCGTGTGAGGAGACGAACGTCCCAAACGAGATGGCTAACACAAGCCAAAACGTCAGCAAGCAAGCGAGCCATCGGCTACCAAGCGTGACAGGCGCTCGGTAGCCATTGGGGTCGACGATCCGCCGAATGCGTGCGAGCAGCGAACCGTCCGCCGCTCCCAGCGCGAGTACCGTGCTGCGACCGCGCAGTTCTTCGATCGCTAGCAACGCGCGGCCGTACTCGATGCGGTTGCCGAACGATGCCACCACGAGGTCGTCGCAGCAGTGTTCGCGTTCGACTCGAATCTGATGCGAGAGCCACCAGACCGCCGGGTGATAAAAGAAGAATGTCTCGACAAGCGTTTGCAGCAGGTTCACGACGAAATCATGCCGCCGCACATGAGCCAGCTCGTGAGCCAAGATTGCTTCTAATTGCTCTGTCGGAAGGCTCGTCATCAAGCTGACCGGTAACAGGATCACCGGTCGCAGATAACCGACGACGACCGGCACTTGAGCCAATGTCGATTGCAACACGCTCACCGCGTGCCGCAATCGCAATCGCTCGGACAGACGCCGCATTGACGCCAGCACATCCTCCGAAACGGGCGACACACCGACTCGCTTCAACCGCCACAGCATATGCCAACCCAGCAACGGCCTCAGCGAGCAGACCGCGACACCGATGCACCAGACAGCGACGATCCACGTCAGCCAAGGTTGCAATGCCGTCTTGGCTCGTTGCGACCAAGACAACGTCTCTTGCCGAGCGGGGGGTGTCAGCCCCCCGGTGGTTTCGGAGTTGAGTGATGTCTTCATCACCGGGGGGCTGACATCCCTCGCTCGCCTCGTGCTTGTGGTGTCGTCCGGGGTCGGGGCTTCAAACGTCGTTACGCTGGTGAGCCGGGCGGCGTCAGTCCCCGGATTGTTCTTCGGGATGGCTTCGTGTTCGGGGGCTAACGCCGCCCGGCTCGCTAAGTCATCACGCGGGGTGTCCGATAACACCAACCACGTCATCAGCGGCACGACAACCATCACTCCCATCACCACGACATGGACGCCGTACCGAGCCGCCGATGAACTCTGCCGCATCGCTCGCGAGATCACGCCTGCCATCAACGCCAGCAGCGCGAACTGCCACAGCGAATGCACCAGCACCCAACCGAGTCGCTCAACGAGTTCGTTCATTCAGGCTGCTCCTGCCTTTGGACTGCGGCAGCCTGCTGCCGCTTTCAAGTCCCACAGCCTGCTGTGGGACGAATCACCGCACGAGATTGATACACGAGATTGCTGATGCAGCAGGCTGCATCAGCTCAAAGCGGCAGCAGGGCTGCCGCAGTCCAAACAATTGGCATCATGACTTCCCCTCCATCTCATCGAGCAGCTTCCGAGCTTCCTCTATCTCGTCTTTCGACGCCTTCCCCGACGCCAGCGCTTGCAGAACGAGGCTCATCGCCGAGCCGTCGTAGACTTTCTCAATCAGCTCCGTGAGAAACTTTTTGGCCGCGCGCTCACGAGTCATCGCCGCGCGATAGACCAATGGGCTCGCTTCTTCGTCCCGCTTGACCAGCCCTTTGGTCAACATCACGGAGAGCATCTTCACGGTCGTCGAATAATTCGTCCCCTTGGCCTCATTCAACCGCGCGTGAATCTCGCGCACGGGGCTTGGCCCCAGCTCCCAGAGGATTCGCAGAATTTCCAACTCAACCGCCGTCGGCTGAGATGATCCCAATTCGCGCATGGCAATAACTCCGGAATCACGACATTGCGATTAACTCTAGAGGCGGTTTCAAAACTAACCCGAAGCGTGAGTTTTGAAGTTGCGCATTTGCGGTTCAACCCGGAGGGTTCACAGCGATTAGCCGGTGGTTGAGCGAAGCGACACCACCGGAAACACGGAATTGTTGAAATCGCATCCCGGAGGGATGCCAGCGGCAGGTTGGCT
>CAIJTL010000101.1 GCA_903823545.1 uncultured Planctomycetaceae bacterium | reverse complement strand
TGCCGTTCCGTGAAGGGGCATCTACCAATCGTTATGTACGTGAGTCTCGGGGCCTGTCCGAGTTCCTCGAACCCTTCCGCAGTCACGTTGGCAGGGCCGTGGATCTCCAGTGACGTCAATTCTCGCAGTTGACTCAGGCCCATTGTGGTCATTTTGGGGCAACGCAGGCTGAGATGCGTCACGTTCTTGAGGCGGCCAAGGCTCTCGACGATCCTGTCATCGATTTCTTCGCTGCCGAGTGACACCACTTTGAGATCCGACATCTCCGGCAACTGAAGAAATCGGCTGGCTTGCTCAGTCGTCATCGTCGCGGAGCCCAATTGCAGCAGGCTCAGCGATGTCCCCTTCACTCGCTTCGCAAATTCTTCTGCAAAAGCATGACCTGGTTGATCAAGCATCGGTCCTTGAAGGAAGAGGTTCTGCACGCCCAACAGCTTCTCCGGAAGAGCTTGCTCGGGACCGACTCGGTAAGGACCACCATCGGGCAGTGTGACGTCGAACGTGATTTGAGGAATCGATTTCAACCACTCGGCAAACTGGCGGTTTGGATCGGCAGTAGAAACGTCGCTCTCGATCTTGCACTTCGGCAGCGCCTGTTGAAGCTCGGCGACTCCGGCAGCGGTGACTTTGGTGCCTGTGAGACGGAGTTTGATCAGTTTCTTGAGCTTCTTGAGTTCCATGAGTCCCGCGTCCGTGATGGGGTCATGGTAGAAGGCCAGAACTTCGAGGGGCGTCATCTCAGCAATGCGAGCCAGAATCGTGTCATCAATCCCGACGTCGTTCGTGTCAAGGGCCGTCAATTTGAGCTTCGTGAGAGCCGCGAGAACTGGTTCGCTGAACTTGATTCTGTTGATTTGCAGGTACTCAAGCGGGACTCGCTGCAATTCGGCGAATCCCTCGACAGTTAATCGGTCTGCCCCAAGCATCGACAGATTTTTCATTTGCTGAAGCGTCCCCAGCCCTTCGCCGGTGATCTTCGGACATATCAAATTGACGAACTGCAAATTGGGAAGAGAAGCCAGTGACTTGAATACGGTGTCATCCACCAACGGGCTGGTAATACCAATGGTGCTTAACTGCAAGAACGCTGGCATTTGAGTTAACCGGGCCACTCCTGCAGAGGTCAGTGTTTCTGACGCCAAGAAGAGTCCCGTGATCCGCTGCCCCTTCACTCGCTTCGTCAACTCATCCAGAAACGCATCGATCGTTTGCTCAAAATGCGGTCCGCGCAAATAGAGGAGATGCACACCAAACGGGACTGTCGGCAACGGACTCTCGACAGGCACCGACTGAATGCTGCCGTTTGCGAGTGTCACTTCGAACTGAAAGGGAGGATCAAAAGATTTCAGCCACTCGGCAAACTGGCGGTTTGGATCGGGTACCGCGGCGGGAGTTGTTGGAACCGGCACCGTCGGTTTGAAAACGCCGTGATCGGTGGTGATAGCACAGTGCGGCAGAGCGTTCGTGAGTTGTTTGAACCCTGCGGCGGTCAATGCGGTCTGTTGAGCACCTAGGTGCCTCAGTGACTTGATCCGCGCGAGGAGCGGCACGGACGCGTCGGTGATTCCCGTCGCGTAAAGACTCAGAGAGGAAAGACTCTTCGACTCGGCGAGCTTTCGAATCGTCTCGTCTCCAAGGAGCGTCGCATTGAGCCTGAGCACCTGCAGCTTAGAAAGTCGGCCGAGCGTCGATCCGCAGGCGTCGGTCAGTTGATTGCACCCAACGAGTCCGAGATCCGTCAGGTTTGAAAGCTTTTCCAGCTCGGCCAGCGAACTATCGGTCACGGGAATCTCGGTCAACGTGAGCGACTTCAATCCGGCGAGTAGACCGATGGTCTTCAAGCACTCGGCGCTCAGATGGGAGTTGGCGACATGCAGTAAACTGAGGTTCCGGCATTCGAGTAACGAAGCCAGACCTCGGTCAGTCACCTGCGATGCGTTGAGGAAGAGTGAGGTCAGCTTCGGCAATTTGGCCAGATGAGACAGCCCAACATCGCCAATTGGAACGCTGTCCAAAGTCACTGAGTTGATTTCCGGAAAGTTGGCCAACTGTGCGAAGTCATTGTCCTTAACGGTCACCTTGGTCATCGCGATCGCCGTGATCGGACTTTTCTTGGCTACATAGTCTTCGTAGCTCTTGATCTCCTCGTAATTCTCTTTCGGACCAACCAGCACTTGAGACCCCGTTGAGAGCAACCACTTGATGGACTCCGCAGCGGTCGGGTTTTGCGACTTCATCGAGATCGTGACGATCGCCTTCTTGTTGCGACTGACCGTCACCTGCTTGTCTTCGATCTGCACTCGATCCTGTCCGCCGGTTAATTCGACGCCGTACTTCCCTTCCTTAATGCCGACCTTCCAGCCATTCGCTTCGCTCGCGACTTCCGCCGCACCGTCGCCGGTCACGCTGATCTTGATCTCCTTCCGCACGTCGGATGGCAG
>CAIJTL010000100.1 GCA_903823545.1 uncultured Planctomycetaceae bacterium | reverse complement strand
TCGTGAGCCACCAAGTCGGCATACGTCTCACGGCGGCGGATGACTTTGACGGTCGTGCCGTCTACGAGTAGCTCGGTCGCGCGGGGGCGCGAGTTGTAGTTGCTGCTCATGGCTGTGCCGTAGGCTCCGGCGCTGAAGGTGCAGAGCAGTTCGCCTCGATTGACTGGCGGGAGATAGCGGTCTTTGGCGAAGTAGTCGCCAGATTCGCAAATCGGGCCGACGACGTCGGACTTTTCGCAACCGGCGATTTCTCCTTCGAGGTTATCGGGCATTGCAATTCGCGGATTAACCGGCCAGATGCGGTGGAACGAGTCGTACATCGCCGGGCGAACGAGGTCGTTCATCGCTCCGTCTTGAATGACGAAGAGCTTGCCTCCTTCACGCTTCGTGTAGATCACTTTGCTGACCAGGATGCCGGAGTTGCCGACGATGAAGCGGCCTGGTTCGAGAGCCAATCGGCAGCCGGCTTCTTTAACGCCGGGGACAATCACGTCCGCATACGCTTGAGCCGGAGGCCCCTCGTTCTGGCGATAGCTGATACCGAAGCCGCCGCCGAGGTTCATCCAATTGATATCGTGACCGGCCGCTCGATAACTGCGGACGACGTCGATCCCTTTCTTGACCGCTTCGGCATACGGCTCGGTCGTGAGGATCGGCGAGCCGATGTGCATGTGGATGCCCTTCATCGCGAGGCCGGGCGTCCGCAGCGTTTTCGCGGCGAGTGCATCGGCTCGTTCGATGTCCATGCCGAACTTGTTCCCCTTCTTGCCAGTGGTGGTCTTCGCATGAGTCTTTCCATCAATGTCGGGGTTGAGCCGCAATGCGACCGGCGCGACGACTCCCATTTTCTGCGCGATCGCCGCGATTGCATCCAGTTCGGCTTCGCTTTCGACGTCGAACATCAGAATGCGTTCTTCGAGCGCCTGCCGAATCTCGTCGTCGGTCTTGCCGACTCCGGCGAAGACGACTTTCGTCGTGTCGGCCCCGGCCTTCTTGACGCGATACAGCTCGCCGCCTGACACGACGTCAAAGCTACTCCCCGCGTCATTCATCAGCTTGAGGATGCTGAGATTCGAGTTCGCTTTCACCGAGTAACAAATCACCGGGTCCACCGCCGCGAACGCCGTCTGAATCTCCTTCAGCCGTCCGAGCAACGCCGCCTTGGAATAAATCCAGCACGGAGTTCCGAACTCTTCGGCCAACTCGGCCACTCGCTGTTGCTCGCAAAACAATTCACCCTTGTCGTAATGGAAATGGTTCATGGTGTCTCTCAGGTTGTCTTTCAATGAAAAATGGATTCTTCAATCTCAGTGCATTTTGTGTCTCTATGGTGAATTCTTTTTACCACAGAGAACACAGAGTAATTCAAGGCCGAAAGTTATCTGTGCTTCGCCAGCAGTTCCGCGAATTGTTTATCGAAACCTGAAAAACATTAAGGAGCCCGCCGTTCTCTGGCTAGTGCCCACGTTTTGATTGATTCAGCGCTCAACATGCGGTGTGCTCACCGCGCTTTGCCGGTCGTCGAAGAGGTTGAGATAGAACACTTTCGCGTCGGCGGGAATCTTGGCTGATACGCGGTTTGTTTTGACGTCGATGTTGGCGGCGATTTGGTCCCACTTGCGGTCTTGCCACTTGCCGGTGTCGCGAGTGATTGAGAGTTCGGCTTTTGTAATTGGAACTTCCGACTTGAAAGTGGCCCACGCTTCATCGGCGGAAGCTCCTTGTTCGGTGATCGCCGTCAGCGGTTTGCCTTGCTTCAGAATTGAGTTGGCGAAGACGTGGATTTCTTCGGGGTTCTCACCGGCAGCGCCATGTCCGTGCGGCATTCGGATGCGGAGGCAGAGCGTCGGCGATGACTTCGTCAGGCGATAAGACTTTTGCCAGGAGTCCATCGGATAGGCGAAGTCGTTGGTCCCATTCACCCAGAGCATCGGCATGGCCGCTCGACCGAGATAGGACGAGGGGTCCCATTGCTTCAACCAGAGACCGGCTTTCTCTTTGCCGAGCTTTTCAAAGCTCGGCAGCCAGACGGAGTTGTCGCCGAGGTATCCGCAGCCATACACGGGGATCGCACATTTGAAGCGCGAATCGACTCCCGCCACGACGCTGGTGAGATAACCGCCCCACGAAATGCCTGTCGCACCGATTCGGTCTGCGTCCACTTCGGAGTAAGAGCGAATCAGCGAATGTCCCAACGCAATCGCACTCACGGCGTGGTATGTCCATTGATCTTCAATCGGGTCATCAAGCTGGCTGAAGCTCGCGTCCCAACCGGGCGGGCCACCGAGTTCATGTCGCTGCCATTTGCCATAACTTCCAACCGGCACGCAGCCACACAGGTCCATCGCAATGGCAGCGTAGCCTCGTGAATTCCACAGTTTGACCCACCGATCAAACGCACTGCCGCCACCGCCGTGGATCAACACCATCGCGGGGAATTTCTGTCCTTTGTTGTTCTCCGTTGTTTGTGGCACGCCGTAGTAGGCAAACACTCGCGTCGTGCGGTCTTTGTATTTCGCCCCTTCGTAAAAGAATGCTTTGACGCCTTCGACTTGAAGCCCATCTGCCGGGTGGACTGCCGGTGGCTTTGAAAGTTCTTCGAGATCAAATCGAACGCCAGTCGGCTCGCCCCGCTCATCTTGGGCAACGACTTCTTGAATCGTCGAAAGAGCAACAAGCACGAGCAGTGCCGCTAGACATTTAAGGAGTGCGAGAAGACCGGTAGCAAAAAGCCGTTGGTCTGCCGCAAATTTGTTGCATTCACCTTGATTGGTTTGATGTTTCACACAATGTCTCCAGTATTTCCAAATCCAAATGGGGGCACTCAGTCGACGTCCGTTGCTTTTTGAAAAGTCACAATCTTGTTCGCGCGATGAACTTTGGCGGCTTGACGGTTGAGGATAAAGTCCGTGCGATTGTTTTTCGGCAACTGCGTGTGAAAGAACCGAAGTAAGACTGTGCGCCGAAGTCGTATCACTTCTAAGTGAGGTTTAATGATGGCCGCGCGAAAAGCTGTGAAATCCAAGCCAGCAACACGAGCGAAGTCAGCGACCAAGTCGGTGACACAGATTCGGCCTCGTGTGAAGGTCTGGCTGGAGGTTGGCGACGATTACGTTTTCGGCTGGGGGATCTGCGAAATCCTGCTCGCCGTTCAAGAAGCCGGTTCGATCAAAGAGGCTGCCGCTCAGTTAGGAAAAAGCTACCGCTATGTTTGGGGACGAGTGAAAGATGCCGAGGCGACCTTACAGCAACCGCTGGTAGAGACTCGCGTTGGTGGAGTGATCGAGCAGAGAAGCGATCTGACTCCGCTGGCAAAACAATTGGTTGAGGATTTTGTGGCGTTCCGATCAAGGATGTTGGAAGTGACTCGTGATGAATTCGCCTCACGATTTGTTGCGCTCAAGAGGCTGGCTCGGTAACGGCGCGTCGTTCTGAGGCTTCGAGGCGGAGAGTGAATGACGTGGGGCACGTTTTCAACGTGCCAACTCAGTCAATTTGCGAGCACGTTTAAAACGTGCTCCACGAAATGCTCTCAAGCTCTCTGCAGCACGAATGCCGAAATCTTACTTGAGTCGCGGTCGCAAGTTTTGCTGTGCGCTTCAAGCGACTTTGCCGCTGGAGTTTCAATTTTGAGCGTTGTCGTTGATCGGCATTCCTGTCGCGGTGCGGCAGGGCTACAGTGTTGCGAATCGTTTGATGGTGCGATTTGCTTGGAAGGAGAATTCAGCATGAGTTCATGGGCCTTGGGAGTTCATCCGGGATTACAGGCTGGGGGGCGTCTGCCAACGCTAACTCAAAGCGAGTCCAATGTCCGTGCGGCAGAATGGTCGGTGTGGTTGCTTATGGGAATTGCTGCGGCATGTGCGTCTGCATTGCCCGACTGGAATTTGAAAATACCGGGTCACGCGATTTTGCGATCGGTTTTCCCAATGGCGTTGGGCTTATCGCTCGCACCTCGACGTGGCGCCGGAAGCGTGATGGGATTGATGGCGTTTGCGACAGCACTCAGCTTGCGGTTTTCGGGGATGGCTGAAGTTGGTTTTGGGGCGATGACAAGCCTGACTCTGACTGGTCCTTTGTTGGACATCGCCTTGAGGAAAGCACGAGCGGGCTGGCGGCTTTATCTGTGCATCATCATCGCTGGTGTGTCGAGCAATTTGATTGCGATGGGAGTGAAAGCGGGAGAGAAGTTGTTTCTAGGAGGTGGCGGAGGTGGCGGTAAGCGATCGTTTGGAGCGTGGCTCGCACAAGCCGCGTGGACATATCCGTTATGTGGCGTATTGGCTGGATTGCTCAGCGCGGCGGTTTGGTTTCGTTGGCAATCCAACGAAGCGAAGTCGCCTGAGGTATGATCGCGATTGAACACTTTGTGCGGTGGTTGAATTTGTTGTTACCCCGATTCCGGTAGAGGATTTGGCGATGATCTTTGTCGGAATTGACGATACCGATTCGCTCGAATCGCGTGGTACGAACAAGCTGGCTCGCGAATTGGTTCGGCAGGTATCCGATAGATTTCGCTGCCGAGCGATCGTGAGGCATCAACTCTTGTTCGATCCGCGAGTTCCCTTCACGAGCCATAACGGCTCTGCGTGTCTCTGGCTGGAAACTCGAAACGGTACGGCAACAGATGCGGAACTGGTGACGCTATTTGATGACTTGCGAGCAGGGATGCTGGCCGACTTCATTCAGGGGAGTGATCCGGGACTCTGTCTGGCGAGAACCGTTCCGTCGGAGATCACCGAATGGGGGCGCCGTTGTCAGCAGGAGATCGTCACTCAAGACGAAGCACGC
>CAIJTL010000099.1 GCA_903823545.1 uncultured Planctomycetaceae bacterium | reverse complement strand
TTCCGGTGGTGTCGCTTCGCTCAACCACCGGCTAATCGCTGTGAACCCTCCGGGTTGAACCGCAAATGCGCAACTTTAAAACTAACACTTCGGGTTAGTTTGGTCGCGGAGGCGTCGGCATGAACCTCCAAGTTGTTTATTGCAATCATCAGTCAGCCAACTTGACTGTTCGCGAGCGGTTGGCGTTTGCTGGCGACAAGTTGGGGCAGGCGTATCAAGCATTGCTCCAGCGGTTTGGCAGCGCTGAGTTCGTGGTGCTCTCGACGTGCAACCGGGTCGAAGTTTATTCGGCTCAAGAGTCACCGGAGACCGCACCGACACAGCGACAAATTGCGGAGTTCGTTTCTGAGTTCCATCAAGTGCCGCTCGCGGAATTTTCCGATGAGTTGCTTGCTCAGACCGGCCCCGATGCGGTGCGGCACTTGTTTCAGGTGGCGTCGAGCCTCGACAGCATGGTGCTCGGTGAACCGCAGATCGTGAATCAAGTGAAGGAAGCGTATCGAGCGGCTCAAGATCACAATGCTTGTGGCCCCCTGACCCACGCGATGTTTCAAGGAGCGATTCGGGTCTCGGCTCGAGTCCGTTCCGAAACGCGACTCGCAGAAGGTCGCGTTTCGATCGCGAGCGTCGCGGTCGGAGATTTTGGTCGGAGCATCTTCGACCGCTTCGATGACAAGCGAGTTTTGATTCTCGGTGCTGGCGAGATGGCGGAAGAGACGCTGCGGTATCTCTGCCAAGAAGGGGTGAAGGAGTTCGTTGTCGTCAACCGCAGCCAAGAACGGGCAGAGAAGCTGGCCGCTCAATTTCCGAACGTCACGGCTCAAACGCGAACATGGGACGCGCTTGATGAAGAACTCGCTTTGGCCGACATGATCGTCAGCACGACGGGTGCGACACAGCCCGTCGTTGATCTCGCGCGCTTCCGCTCCGTCCGAAAACAGTCGGGCGAGAAGCCGGTCTTCATTCTCGATCTGGGTGCTCCGCGCGACTTTGATCCGGCGATTGCCAATCTCGACGACAATGTCTTTTTGTACGACATCGACGCACTCGAACAGACGTGCGACAGCAATCGCAAGACTCGGCATCGGGAAATTGAGAAGGCCATGCGGGTTGTTGATGAAGAGACCGAACGCTTCATGCAAGACGTCTATCACATGGCGACCGGGCCGATCGTGAAACGGCTCCGCGAACAATGGCACGACGTCAGCCGCGACGAGTTACAACGCTTGCGGTCAAAGCTTTCGCATCTTTCGGCCAGCGACCTCGAAACGGTCGAGCGAAGCATGGAACGCATCGTCAACAAATTGCTGCACCCGCCGCTCGAAGCCCTGCGCGACGAGGCGAAGGCAGGAACACCGCACGGTTTGATTGATGCATTGAAGCAGTTGTTTCGCTTACGCGATTAGTTCTCTTCGTTATAGGCGTTCTCGCCATGTTCGCTGAGATCCAAGCCGTCACGCTCGGCCAGCTCGGGAACTCGCAGGCCGATCGTGGCGTCGATGAGCTTCAGCAGGATGATGGAGCAAACTCCCGACAGCAGAACTGTGTAGAGCGCCGCGAGCGATTGAGTCTGAAGCTGCGGAGCTATCTCATAATCACCTAGCCCACCGGGAAACTGTTTTGATCCACACACAGCGACCATGATGGTCCCGATGAAACCGCCGACGCCGTGGACGCCGAAGACATCCAACGAATCATCGTAGCGAAACTTGGTCTTGAGCTTCACGCATGCCGTCCAACATACGAATGCCGAAATTGCACCAATACAAAGCGCGCCAATTGGACCAACCTTGCCTGACGCGGGTGTGATCGCGGCGAGTCCTGCGATCGAACCGGTCGCGATACCGAGGACGCTCGGACGTCGATTCCGAAACCATTCGATCGCCATCCAGACAACCGACGCAGCGCTGGCCGAGATATGCGTGACGACGACCGTCATCGCGGCGTTCCCGTTGGCCGCGAGTTGGCTGCCGCCGTTGAAGCCGAACCAGCCGACCCACAACATTCCCGCTCCGACAACCGTGAACGGCAAGTTGTGTGGCAACATCGGAGTTGTCGGAAATCCTCGGCGCGGTCCCACGAGCAGACAGGCAACAAGCGCCGCGACTCCTGCAGTAATGTGGACCACGATTCCTCCCGCGAGGTCGATCACGCCGGTCAGGCCGAAGAAGTCCAAGCGATGCCAGACTCCGTAACAACAAGGGACGTAGACGACCAAGCTCCAGAGCACGCTAAAGAGCATGATCGCCGAGAACTTCATTCGTTCGGCAAACGCGCCGATGAAAAGTCCTGGCGTGATCAAGAAGAACATCATCTGATAAGCGAAATGAATCAGAACGGGAATCGTTGGTGCATCGGCACGTGGCGTGGCGTCGGGACCGACTCCGTTTAAGAATGCCAACTGCAAATCACCGATGACACCGCTGCTACCGGAGAACGACAGCGAGTACCCGCAGGCCAACCAAACGAGGCTCATCACCGCCGTCAGTGCGTAGCACTGCATGAAGAGCGAGAGGACGTTTTTGGCTCTGACCAACCCGGCATAAAACAGCGACAAGCCGGGGATCATCATGAAGAGC
>CAIJTL010000098.1 GCA_903823545.1 uncultured Planctomycetaceae bacterium | reverse complement strand
TGCCGAAGATTAACCCGGAGGCTTGAAAATACTTCGAGCCGGAAAGTGGCTTTGACGTGATCTCGGCCCCTAAACGTCAAGAATTACCGCTTGGTCAACTTCGCTTCCGCTTCCTTCCACAGTTCGCCGTAGGCCTCTTTGTCGAACGGCGGGCAGCCGGTGGCGTATTGGCCGAGTGGGTGGTCTTTGGTTCGCATAAGGTTGGTACAGTACGAGAATGTGCGACAGACTCGTTTGCGGTCTAAGCGACCGGTGTCGGCGAGTTGCTTCACGAAGTCGGGTTGCGAGAGCGTACCGCGTCCGAGACCGACGAAGGTGACTCGGCCGGCGGAGACATTCGCAGCGGCGGCTTGTGGCATGAATTCTTGTAGCCAACTGTAGCCGCTGCCGACGACCGGAATGCCGTCTAATGTGGTCCCGCTCGCCTGAGAATTTTGTAACGCCACTTCGGTTTGAATGCGGCTCGTGATGCGGAAGTGGCGGTCGATGCCAAACAACGGATGTTCGGGAGACGTGTAGCCGTCGATCGGAGCGTATTCGGCGGGCCGAACGATGTGTGGGTTTGCGTAGGGATTTCCCATCGACACATTCAGCAGTGAAACGCCCCAGTCGCGCAGCCATCGGACCAACTGCAACGGTTCAGTGAGCTCTTCGCGAAGATGATCGTTCGGATCAGTTCCGAACGCGGTCACGAGCGGCAACTCGTGCGGACACGGTTCGCCGATGAATGCGTCGCCCGCTCCGCGATACGGGATTCCGTCATACGCATTGAACCGCGAGGCGATCAGCAATTGAGGGAACTCCGCTCGGACTCGCGCGATCACATTGCGAATCAGCCGAGTGCGGTTTTCTAAGCTCCCGCCGTATTCTCCTGGTCGGTTCTTCGCGGCGAGCAATTCCGACAGCAAATAGCGATGACACTGCTTAAGGTCGATGAAGTCGCAGCCGATCTGCGCCGCTAACTTCGCTGCCTCGACGTATTGGTCCTCGATCCGCTTGAGATCGTCATCGCTGAGCAACGGATACGTGGCGTCAACAATCTTGCCGCTCGATTTGTCTTTCGTGCGCGGATCAAGAATCGGGTCGTGAGTCGCGATCAACGGCTTTTGGTAACTGAATCGTCCCGAATGAGTCAGTTGCAGACCGACGAGAAGATCATCGTCGTGGCCGCAGGATTTACGATGAGCGGTTCGACAATCAGCCAACATCGATTCAATGGCGCTCGCTGTTCCGCCATGCAACCACAACTGACGCGGATTCATTCGCGCGTCATCCGCAATCGCAGTTGCCTCTCCCCAAATGAGTTTCGCTCCACCCGCTCCGAAACGGCGATACCGGCGATAGGTCAATTCATCGGGAGCACCGTCGAGCGTTCCATCGCAGCCTTCCATCGGTTGAACGGCCCAACGATTTCCGACGGTGCGACCGCCAACGTTGATCGGCGCGAACATCGGACTCAGGTCATCAGACATCGCGATGTTTTGCAGCCCCAATTGAGCGGCGTTCGCGAGCAGTTCTGCCGAAGATTTGTATTTGAAAAAATGCGCCATGAGTTTGCCGTTTCGTTCTGACAAGCCAGACAAGACTTCCGACTGGCCGACCGATAGTTTGCTCGCAGTCTGACGCAATGCGGTCACTACGAAAAGTAGGTCGAGTCTCCAGGCCGCATCACCGCGCCGGCCCACCTGATTCTTCGGTGCCGTTCGTTGGTGTGCCGGCGCTCCGAGGCGTTCGCGTTTGTTGGATTCGTAGAGTTTGTCGTTCCCTCGATCCTGTGCGTTTGGCGGTCACCTCCAATGGCCAAGATGTGGGTCACGATGCGGTCGACGAACCTGTGATTGTGACTGGTGACGATGGCGCAGCTGCCGCAGTTGGAGGCCACGACGCGCATTCAAAGAGACGTCGTTGGATTGCCCTTCAGTGATGCTGAAGTCGGTTGACCGACAGAATCGGACTTCTCCGCACGGTGGGCTTCTTGGCAATCGGCGGAAACTTCCGCAGGACGGCATTGCGTGGCGAGTTGAGCAGACACCGCACAGGGCGGACGACGGGCGCATTGCCGAACAACGGCGGTTTCCGCGCGACAAGCGTGTTCGACAGTCGCTTGCCGATTGCCAATCATTCGAGCGACTTCGTTTGCTTTTGATCGGAAGCATCTGCCGATTCTCTTCTTGCCCACGCAAGACACGGATGCAAACAAACGCCGAAAGGAATCGCGAGTTAACCGAAAGTCCAAAACCATGCCGCTCCGATCAACCACGCTCGTCTGTGTGACAAGTGGCTTGCTTGTGATGGCTGGGATCAGCGGGTGCCAATCATCAGGGATCGGATTTCGATCCATGCGAGTGGCGTCCCCTTGGCAACGAACACAACCACAACCTCGATCACCCATCGCTGATGAGCCGGTCGAGTCTGAAACTTACGTTCCACAACTGCGAGAGACGCAACCGCGCCTCTCATTACCACCCGAACCGGAATATCCGATTCCAGTGAACCCGCAAGAGAAGCCATTACCGGCTCCTCCGGCGCTCGACCTAGAAACGCCACCCGGTTCGCAGAATCCACAAACACGACGCTGGGCTCCCTCAAGACCGAATACTTCTTCTGACCGGTATTCGGGATTGAGTCAGACCAGCGAAACTGAAGAGAACGGCCTCCCTGCTGCTCGCGTCACTTATGACGGCGGCCAGACACAGTCCGACGAACCGGTGATCGTGCCTGCTCCCGAGCAGTCGAGCAGTTCGCAACCGCGACTGTTTCGCCCAGCGGGAACGGCCAACAACATGTACGAGGCCATGAAACGAAAGTTGTCTCGGTCTGATAGCTCGCGGTAGTCCGCTAGCAGTCGGCTGACATCAACCAACCAATCCGAATACCAAGCGTCCTTGGGGCTGGGAGGGTTGAGGTGTGCTGAGGGTTCGCTCTCACCGCCTCAACCCTTCTCTATTTGTATTCACACCCCTCATCAACGAAGCGCGACGTAAGCAAAGATCGTCGTGAAAGTGACAAACAGCAGCGTCAAAGTGTGATAGCCAACGCGAAGCCACCAAGCTGTGAGATGCTCGCGAACGTCGAACACCGCTTGCAACGAAAGTCGTACTCCCCAAAACAGGGTGATGTAGGCAGAGATCGCTCGGCTTAAGCGGCTGCCCGAGGCGAGTTCCTCGGAGCACGTCAGGCAGATCACTCCGAAGGCGATGATGGCCATGACCACGTACCCGCCGTAGGTCCAATAAAGCTGTCGCACCAGCCGATTCAGGCCACTCAATTCAGTTCGCCAATTCAATCGAATCGGCACCAATGAGGAGGCGACCAAGACGGACAACTGACTGCAGCCAGCCCACCAGATCAAGTTTTGTAAAGTGGACATCACAGGCTCCTCACAGCAATGACAAACGGGACGATGATTCGTTCCAGAAATGGTTGATGCAGCAAGAGCCGCGACGGGCCGATCAGCACCAGCATCGTAAACAGCCAACCGCGTAGTCCGTGACCGAGTCCGAGGCGTCGTCCGATTCGCGAACGTTCGATCATGAGGCCTGCCGCTTGCATCACGAAGTACAGCGTCGGTTGGCCATATCCACCTCCAGCCGGAAGCGACATGACGATGTCATGAATCACGCCGCTGATCGCGAAGCCGAACCATGTCCCCAATCGCGGACCGAATCGTCTTGTCAAAGGTTGAAACAGAAATCGGTGAGTCAAATCGCGGAAGGCAATGTTCCAACGTCGGCCCCACAACTCAGCCAAGCTGGTCGAGATGATTGGTTGATTCATCAAAGGCCGCGCGTCGATCCCATTTGCCCGCCAGAAACAACTCAGTAATTGGAACAGGCCAAAGTGCAGCGTGAGCATCAACCCGATCATGCCGCTCCAAGCGACAATAAACGGCGGCATATCATCGAACGTTCCGCAGACATCACGTAGCAAGACGACTCCGATTGCCAGCTTAAGTGTCGCTGATAACCACTCGGCAATTCTTGGCTGCTCCGTCGAGTTCGAGTGACTGGGATTCAAGAACGCTGCGGCGTCCATTCCTGGCCACGCCAACAAGTAAGCCATCTGACGTCGGGCTGATGCGGTCGCAATCGGAGTTCTTCGAAACGTCAGCCATTTACACCCGCCATAGATTGAACTCGCGATCGCCCACATCAATCCCCATTGCGGCCACACCTTGGGCCACAGCCACATAACTACTGCCGGGGCAACCATCAGCGGAATCCAGCCTCGGAGAGTTTTCAAATCAGGTCTCATGAAACGAGGACCGAATTGTCCACGACGACTTAACCAATAAACCGAGATGCTCCTCCTGCTGAAACTCACGGCCGCGTCGCAATAAACCGCGTCTGCGGATGACGGTCGCAAGAATTGTGAAGTTGGTGTGAAGAATCCGTATAGTCAATGTTCCATAACAAGATTTGACGGTACTTTGGCCCTCTGTTTATCCCACCAAGTTTTGACTGTGAGTTTCCAGATGAGCGCTCCTGTGGTGAATTCTGAAATCGAGGTAACGACGCACGGTGAAGTGGCGTTTGTCCGTGTTCATGGCGACCTTGGCACCGAGGAAGCGCAACGCTTGATGCCTCGGTTGATGAGCGTTGTGGCGACGCGGCCAGAGTTGGCGATTTTGGATCTCAGCTCGTCCGACTCCATCAGCAGTCTGGGCATGGGTGCCATTATGGAATTACGCCGTGCGATGATTCGCTTCAACGGGAAAGTGGTGTTGCTCGGAATGAAGCCGTTCGTTCGCGAGTGCTTCAAGCTCGCGGGATTGATTGCGCTATTCAGCGAGGCGCAGACACTTGAGGAAGCACTATTAGGCTGAGAACGCTGCTAGGCTAAGTCCGACAGTTTTCATGAGCCAAAGTGGGAGCAAGCGACGTCGGTAAACATCAATGATCGCACTCCCTTTGCGTTCTTAATTCAGTTGCAGTTGCCGACCAGCTCGTTGCAAAAAGTCGTTGCCACTTGGACGCCGCTTGGTAGGATGTGCTGCATTGTTCCGCCGTTTGGCGGAGTTCTTTGGTAGGAATCGGTCACGGCGTTCGCGAGTTGGTGAACCAGCGTGGTCGTGCGGCGTTTTGAGCGGCCCACCAAGACGCGACGCAGCCAGTCTCGCATTCGCACGCGAGCTGTCGCGCCAGACCAGCGGCGTGGTGGCAGGTCTTCTTCATGCCGCGCGGCGACGCTGGTGAGTTGCAGCAGCCACAGGCTGATCAGCATGGTTCGTTGTTCGATCCGCGCGTGGTGTGGCGAGCGGCTGGCCAGTTTTGCGAACGGGAACGTTCGCTTGACCGTGCGGTAGTAGACTTCGCCACTCCAGCGTCGGCGGTAGAGTTCCGCAGCGTCCGCGTCAGACAACTGGATCGGGTCCCGCAAGTCGGTCAGCAGATAGACCGGCGTCTGGCCGCCGGGGACAACGATCATTCGCAGTGTGATTGGCGGCTGGTTACGATGATTCTGCGGCCAGAGATAAACGGTCTGTCCGACGACTTCGTGATCGCCGCCCAGTTCTGTCAGCAGCGTGCGATGCCCGCCGACTCGCAGCAGGAAGTGAACGTTCCGGCACAGCAACTGCGAGCACAGCCCAAAGCTGATGAAGTTCGCATCGGCCGTCAGCAGCGAACCAGCCGGGAGTGTCTCAAGCATGTCATCGAGTTGCCGTTGCTCGCTGTCGGTCCCCGGTCCCACGCGAAAGTCCCACGGTAACTCGCTGTCCAAGTGCCATAGCGTGGTTTGATAAAGCTGTGGCGTTGTGTGCTCCTTGCCGGCACAGCCAAGCACTCGTTCGTTGAGCTTCGTCCGAGGACACTCAAACCGGCTACCGTCGACTCCGAAGAGTTGCCAGCCCAACACTGGCGGCAGATCGAGCCCGCACACCTGCCCACGCAGCCGCTTCACGACAGCGTCCAGTAATTCCGGTTCGACTCGCATCCATGCGGCACCGTAGCCGCTCAGTGACGAAGGGACTCGCCAACGCGGCTTGAGTGTTTGCAACACCTCGCGAGCCGCCAGGAATCGCTCCGTCAACGTGTGCCCCGCGACCCAGTTCATCAGCATTCCCATCCACAACAGCTTCTGAGCCGACCACCCCGGCTCCGCCGCAAATCGGCTGAACCACTGCGGCGGAAACCACCGCTCAATCGCCTGAACAACCCCGTCCCGACTAAACTCCCCGCGTGGCTCCGCCACCTTCGAGCCTCCGTGAATTCTCGTTGAATCGTTTCCAACTCAACTGAACCACGTGCTCGAAGTCTTTTGCTAGACCAACTTTCTCGCTCGAAAAACACCCAACCTCTGCACGGCGTTTGGTGGCACGGGTTGCCGTTTAGGCAAGCCGTGTGCGCAGCATTAGAAACCTGAGCTTGATGATCTGTCCCAAAACCAGCGTCAACTTTGTGAGCAGCATCCAATTCCAGTTTCTTGTGCCTGCGGCACCCTGGTTCTGCGAACCAGGGCCACCCATCAGACAACTCAATGCTAAGGATGGCGTTGTGGCCGGTCTCCGACCGAGCCACAAGCGACCGACCGCAGGTCTCCACGTCGCTGAGGAGACCTGCGGTCAAACAGTGCGTCTCGGTCAGGAGACCGGACACAGCGACGTCAGTTGACCGTGCATTGCGACGCCAGATCTGACGCGGCGAGCCTCAGTCGTCTTCTTTGTGTAG
>CAIJTL010000097.1 GCA_903823545.1 uncultured Planctomycetaceae bacterium | reverse complement strand
GGATGGAAAGCAATTCGTCACCATGGCGCGAGACGGACTTCGATTCTGGGACGCGACGACATTTCAACAGACCTCGCATTTCCGACCGCAAGGGTATGAGCGTTCGGCACCAACTTACCTGTCACAACGGAAGCAACTCGTTGTTGGCGGCGAGGGGAATCTCGGACAGATTTGGAATCTTGACGAGAAGGGAATCAGCACCGATCCCCCCGTGTCACTTCCCAAGGGAACTTCGACGTTGCCGCACGCGAGATTCCTCGCGGTGTCGCCTGATGAGAAATGGTTGATCCGCCGTCTGGAACACTTCCAGTTCCATCTCAGCCTGATGTCATTAGCCGAATCTGAGCCGAAGATTGTGGCAGAGTATCCCAATTGCCGGTTTGCTGCGTTCTCGCCCGACAGTCGGCTGTTGGCGATTCTGCGTGAGGATGACAAGACGATCCGCATTCTCGAACTTGGAGACGGCGTTCCCGTCGAACGGCATGTTTTGAAGACCGAACCAGAGGCTCAGGACGATCGTCCCTCGAAGGGGTTCCAACAGCTTGTCTTCCTCGCCGATGGCCGGCTGGCCACCGCCGACAACAATGGCCACACCTGGTTCTGGAATCTGCGCGGCGATCAACCGCAGATTCTCTTTTCGACCAAGAGAGCAGATCAGTTCATGCACGCCGCTCGCGAAGCCGCCATTTTCGTGACAGCGGAGAGCGGCGTTTCCAGTATCTTGCAGGTCGATGCCGATCAAGCGGTACTCAAAAATCACGCCACTTGGACGGAGTATGGCCGACCAGAATCGAATCTCACATCCTTCGCAATCTTTCCTGACGGGCGTACCTCCATCACCGGCCATCTGAATGGGGCAATCCGATTCTGGGACATCTCTGGCGAAAAAGTCGTCGAGAAGCATCAGATCGGCATCCAACCGCTCGCCAGTCCGTATCTGCACATGGTCCTGTTGCGGGGCGCGATTGCGACACGAGACGAACAGAATCACCTGCGGTTGTGGATTCCGTCACCTAGTGGGTTGGTCGAACATTCCGCCAGCCAGTCTGACGAATTTGACAATTGCCTCCCACTGACCTCGTCGGGTGATAGCACGCGGTTGGTAACGGGTTCGACGGCTGCTCCTGGCTGCGTGGTTTGGAATTGGGATGGCGAACGCCTGACTCCCCAATTGCGAGTGGGGCGGTACGGAACGCGGTCCGCGGCATTGAGCTCAGATGGCCATCGACTCGCCATCGGGCATCACTGGGAAGAAGGGGTCGATGTCTGGAACATCACCGCTCGTCCACCACGATTGGAAAAGTCGTTGCCACCACCCAACAACAAGACAGGCGGCGATCAGGTCGAGTTTGTGAAAGGCGATTCCTTGCTCGTCACAAAAATGGGGCCCACGCACACGGTCTGGGACCTAGCCGAAGACAAGCTGGTCCCGCAGCCGCTCTTTTCCAATCAAGTCGTGAATAGTCCCCTGGCGTCTACTCCGACCCGGAATTTGCTGGCAACGGTTGCCAATGGCACGCAAGTTCTGTCCTTTGAGAAACCTTCCCCCCAGCCGTTGTTGTCGATCCCCTCGATCCTTACGGAAAACGGGAGTGCGACATTCTCGCACGGCGGAAACCTGCTGGCGGTCACCGATGATCGCTCAGCCGGTCAAACATTTCTGGATGTCTACAGTACCGAGACAGGACTGCGGCAGTATCGAATGCCATTGCCGTTCAATACGCATCGAATGGTATTCACCCCCGACAGCCGCCACATCATCACCGCCAACTCCAACGGCACGATTTACGTCGTGCGATTGGAGGAACGGAAGCCGTTAAATGCCGCCAAGACATCGAATGAAGAATTCGCTCAGTGGATGAAGCAGGTGGCCTCACGGTCGGCCGACGGGCAAGTGGTCGAGGTGGTCAAAAAATTGCGGGAGTTGAACCCCGAATTTGACGGGAACTTCTCGCACAAGGTCGAGAAAGGTGCGGTCACCGAACTGCTGCTTCAGTACGCTCACATTGTCGATATCTCGCCCATCCGAGCCTTGCCGGAACTGAAAACGCTCAGTCTTGCCGGCAGAAGCCCGAATCAAATCGGACAACTGGTGGACCTGTCGCCGCTGGTAGGGATGAAGCTGACGAGTCTCGACTGCAGCTTTACACCGGTGAAGGATTTGTCGCCGTTGAAGGGAATGAAGCTGACAAAACTGAATTGCGGCAATACCGAAGTCGATGACCTATCG
>CAIJTL010000096.1 GCA_903823545.1 uncultured Planctomycetaceae bacterium | reverse complement strand
TTCGGCAACTTTGGCTTTGTCGTAGTTCTTAGCCTCAAACTTATTGCCATCGAACTCATTGACTTTGAGGCCGTTGATCCAGGTCGTGATGACTGGAGGATTGCCGACGACGCGGACGCGAGCGGTATTCCATTCGTTGACCTTCCATGCCTTGAGCCATTCGTCACTGGTGCAAGTGGGGGTCACAGGATTCGCAGGCTCGGTTGCCTTCGCGAACAACTTCACGAGCTTGCCATCCTTCTCTTCGCCAAAGATGTCGTAAGGCCGCGTGTTGAAGCCGCCTGTTCCTTCGCCGTAGATGTGGCCGACGTTTCCACGATCGTGGTAGTCCACCATCATTTGAAAGCACTGCCCCTTGTCGTTTGCTCGCACAAACAGGCCGGAGCAGACGCCCCAATCGGGCTTCATGTCGATGAGCAATTCAAAGTCTTTGAACTTCTCGTCGGTCAGCAGAATGCCGCCGTTACCGCTGCCGGGAGGATCTTGCTCGCCAGAGATGACTCCGTTTTCGACCGCCCATCGCCCGCCGGTGCCATGTCCGATCCGCTCCGGGTTTTTGTGCCAACCGGTCAGTGATTTGCCATCGAAAATCGAGACAAATCCAGCATCATTCGTCGCCGGATCGGCCGCCATCGAAAGCCCCGAACCAGCGACCAATGTCGCAACAATCACCATCCAGCGCATCAGCATGTTGAAATTCCTCAGTAAAAGTCCGCAAAACCTGACATCGTTCTCGAACGATGCGGAGCGGCACGCTATCGAGGGATCACCGCTCTGACAAACGAAGTGGGACTTCTGTCACTAGCCAAGAGGGGGCCGCAGACCGGACACTCTCTGGCAGTTTGTCTGATTCCTTCCAACGTAAACCTCCCGCCGGTGTGATCCCACCATGTTGATGCCTCGCATTGCTGCCATTCGACGAACGACCGTCGTTTTCGTTTGTGTCGCCATCGTTCTGTCTGTTATTGCCAGCCAAACTGCCTCCGCGGCCGATCCGGCATCTGGTGCGGAACTCTTCGAGACGAAGATTCGCCCAGTGCTGGTTGATGTCTGCTTCAAATGCCACGGCGGTGAAAAAGTGAGTGGTGCGCTGCGAGTCGATTCGCTCGACGCATTGCTCAAAGGGGGCGATTCGGGACCATCAATCGTCGTTGCAAAGCCAGGCGAAAGCGGCCTGCTCAAAGCGATTCGGCATGAAGACAAAGACTTCAAGATGCCGCCCGACAAAAAGCTTCCCGACGAAACGATCGCCGCGTTTGAAGCCTGGATCGCTGCCGGAGCGGTCTGGCCGCAAGGCAAAGCGGGGCCGTTTGAGGTCAAACGACATTGGGCGTTTCAGCCAATATCGAGACCGGCGGTGCCGGAAACACGAAACACGAAACACGAAGTGCGAAGTGCGATCGATGCGTTTGTGCTTCAAAAGTTGGAGGCCGCTGGCCTCACGCTGTCGCCACCGGCTGATCGTCATACCTGGATTCGGCGAGCGACGTTTGATTTGCACGGCCTGCCGCCGACGCTCGATGAGCTTGCAGAATTCGACGCGGACAATTCGCCGCAAGCGTTTGAGCGAGTCATCGACCGACTGCTTGCCTCGTCACGATACGGCGAACGTTGGGGGCGATTCTGGCTCGATATTTCGCGGTATGCGGACACCAAAGGTTACGTCTTCATGGAAGATCGCAACTACCCGTTCGCTTACAAGTATCGCGACTGGGTCGTGAATTCGTTGAACGAAGACGTTGGATATGACCAATTCCTCATTCGCCAGATGGCTGCCGATTTGCTGCCCGAACCGGAGAAAACTGCGAATCTCCCGGCGCTCGGCTTCCTAACATTGGGCCGACGGTTCTTAAACAACATCAACGACATCATCGACGATCGCATTGACGTCATCTGTCGAGGAACGATGGCACTGACCGTTGGGTGTGCTCGCTGCCACGACCACAAGTTTGATCCGATACCAGCATCGGACTATTACTCGCTTTACGGAGTGCTCCGAAGTTCGCATGAGCCGAAGCCGGAAGAGGCGAAGACGCTGATGGCGATGGCTTTGGTCGAAGACGAAAACCCGTTCGATCCGTATGTCTTCTTGCGTGGGCAACAACACAATCACGGCCCGAAGGTTCCTCGACAATTTCTGTCCGTTGTTTCCGGCCCTGACCGCAAGCCTTTCGCAAACAAAAGTGGCCGATTGGAGCTCGCTCAAGCGATCGCCTCGCCGACGAATCCGCTGACGGCGCGAGTTCTCGTGAATCGTGTTTGGATGCAACACTTCGGTTCGCCGCTCGTTCGCACGCCGAGCGACTTCGGTCTCCGCTGCGAACCGCCAAGTCATCTGGAATTGCTCGACTGGCTCTGCACCGAGCTCATCGCTCACAACTGGTCGTTGAAGTGGCTGCACCGCGAAATCTTGTTGTCGTCCGTGTGGCGGCAGGGAACTGAGCAAGGCGCCGACGAAGAAAAGCGAGGACGGATCGATCCAGAAAATCGTCTTCTCTCTCGCATGAATCGTCGCCGCATGGATTGGGAGTCACTGCGTGATTCGTTGTTGTTTGTGTCCGGCAAACTCGATCACTCGATTGGCGGAACAGCCACCGATGTGCTCAAGCCGCCGTTTGCGACTCGGCGGACGATTTACGGTTTCATAGATCGCCAGAATTTGCCACTCGTTTTGAGAACGTTCGACTTCGCCAGTCCAGACGCGCATTCGCCGTCACGATTCATCACGTCGGTGCCGCAGCAAACACTGTTTCTTCGCAACAGCTCGTTCGTCATTGAGCAAGCGCGATCGCTCGCCGCACGAACAACCGACGGCAGCCGAGGCAACATCCCGGAACTGTTCCGAGCGGTTTATGGCCGCGATCCGTCCGCTGAGGAAATCACACTCGCCGAGCAATTCCTCGCTGACGCCACACATCCCACCGAAGCAATCGCCCCGCTGTGGCAATACGGATTTGGCGAATATGACGTTGCCGCAAAGGCGCTCAAGAATTTCACAACGCTGCCGCATTGGACCGGTTCCGGTTGGCAAGGTGGCCCGAAGTTGCCCGATGAAAAAATTGGTTGGGTTTTGTGGAACGCAGCCGGAGGTCATCCAGGAAAGCCAAGTCACTCAGCGATCGCTCGTTGGACAGCACCGCAAGATGCGACCGTCGTCATTACTGGCGAATTGAAACACAACGCCGAAGCGGGTGACGGTGTCATGGCCATCGTCTGGTCAGCTCGACAGGGGGAGCGTGTGCGATGGACTGCCCACAAGCAATCGGTCAACACCTTCGCCCCGGCGATTCAAGTCAAACGTGGCGAGTCACTCGACTTCATCGTCTTCTGCCAAGCGAATGAGCACTCCGATTCGTTCAACTGGTCGCCGAAGCTGGCTTCCACCGACAAGCGGTTCCAGAAAGTCTGGGACTTCAGTGCCGACTTCCCCAAAGGCCCGAACCCACAAACACCCGACGCACCGCTCACCCCGTGGGAACAACTGGCACAAGTGCTGTTACTCTCGAATGAGTTCCAGTTCGTCGATTAAAACGTAGGTCAGGCTTCCCCGCCTGACTCGCACGCACCGTACAACGTCGATCGTCAATTACTGATTGAGTCAGCCTGGAAAGGCTGACTTCCTTTGGGAGACGCCCCCATGCCATCACCATTTCCAGGAATGGACCCTTACTTGGAACGACCAAGCCTTTGGCCTGACGTGCATGCGACTCT
>CAIJTL010000095.1 GCA_903823545.1 uncultured Planctomycetaceae bacterium | reverse complement strand
GTGGGGTTGGTGCGTACTTGTGTTGGTTGTTCTCATTTCCGGATTTAGGGTAGCCGTGAAATTCGGTCGAAGGGGTCTTCGAAAGAAGATGATCGCGTTCCTATGTGAAAAGCACCCGGAGGTTGAGGTCGTCAATGAATGCGAGCATTTTCTATCAGTCCGCCTTTCCGATGGTGTCGAAGGGCAGATGTTTCTGCACAACGTTTACAGTGAATTGGTCAAATTAAAAGTTGATGATCTCGACGGTCATCGAATGGTCTTTGAGCATTGTTTGAGTCCCATGATCGAAGAGCTTCGTATCGCGAACGCACCGCTTTCATTCATGACGCATGGCTCTCGGCTCTTCCCTCGAATTGTGAATGAAGCCACCCGGAAGCAGCTTGACTCGCTGGATACCACCGCCGAAAAAAAGTTGCCCTCTTGTACTTTGGAAGGCACTCCACTGCATGTGGTCTATGTTCTCGATTCACCTGGATCGGTACGTTTTTTGACTCACCACGACCTTCAAGAATTGGCTGTCAGCATCTCGGCACTTCACGATCAAACGCTTCAAAATCTTGCCAAAATCTTCCCACGCGAAATGGTTCGCAAGGTGGTCGAAGAACAAGTGACTGTTAGCTTGAAGACGCTCGATACCTATGATGCTTCGCGGTTGCTACTGGTCCGCGAATGCCTTAACCCAGGGGAGTCGCTGGTTGCTTTGATTCCTGACCGAGACACACTCACTCTGTGTCCGTGGCCAGCCAATGGCGATTGTTCCGAGTTTCGCAAACTCGCAAAAATTCCCTTCAGCGACAAACTGATCTTCGATGGTGTACTCCGAGTGACCGCCTCAAATATCGAAGTCGTTTAACAACTCTTGAACTGAGAAAATTCAATGACACGATCTTGGCCGTTGTTCGCTCTCTTCATCATCTCGTCCGCAACAGCGTTCGCTCAAGACCCATTCGCCGCCGGCGTGCGTCCGACAGATGCGCTCTCGCCGCAGGACGAGTTGAAGGCGTTGCAGGTTCCGGAGGGTTTCGAGGTGCAGTTCGTTGCTGCCGAACCGGATATCTTCAAGCCGATGAACATGGCCTTCGATGAGCGGGGCCGGATGTGGATTACCGACTCGCTGGAATATCCGTGGGCCGCGCCGCTCGATAAGCCGGGACGTGACTCGGTCAAGATCCTGCATGACACCGATGGAGACGGCAAAGCGGATGTCATCAAGACGTTTGCCGACGGGCTTAACATTCCGATCGGCATCTACCCGTATCCCAGCCGCAAGGACGAAGCGACCGGCAAGACGATTCAAGGGGCGATCGTCTACAGCATTCCCTCCATCTGGGACTTGCGTGACACCGACGGCGACGACGTCTGCGACGAGCGGATCAAGCTCTACGGCCCGTTCGGCTACGAGCGGGACACGCACGGCATGTGCAACGCTTTTCGGCGCGGCTTCGACGGTTGGATTTACGCCTGCCACGGCTTCAACAACATCAGCAAGGTTGCCGGCAAGGACGGTCACGTCGTCGAGATGTCGTCGGGCAATACGTTCCGCTTCCGCATGGACGGTAGCCGCATCGAGCATTTCACGCACGGGCAGGTCAACCCGTTCGGCATGTGCTTCGATCCGCTGTTCAACATCTTCACCGCCGACTGCCACACGAAGCCGATCACGCAGTTGTTGCGCGGTGGGTACTACCAGAGCTTCGGCAAACCTCACGACGGCCTGGGCTTCGTCCCCGAAATCATGAGCCACACGCACGGCACGACCGCCAACTGCGGCATCGTGGCGTACTACGGCGGCCACTTCCCGAAAGAATGGGAAGGGATGTTCTTCACCGGCAACGTGATGACCAGCCGAGTCAACGTCGATGCTCCGGAGTATCACGGCTCGACGATCCTGGCGAAGGAGCGGAATGACTTCGTGATCTCGAAAGACCCGTGGTTCCGCCCGGTCGATCTGCAATGCGGCCCCGACGGAGCGCTCTACATCCTCGACTTCTACAACAAGATCATCGGCCACTACGAAGTCGATCTCAAACACCCCGGCCGCGACCGCCACCGTGGCCGCATTTGGAAAGTGATCCACAAGGCCACGCCGCTCCACAAGATAGCGGACTTGCGAACGCAGACGCCTGGTGAATTGGTCAAGCAACTGGCTCACCCAAATTTAACAGTGCGATTGATGGCGACACAGCGACTTTGCGATTCGCTGTCAAAGGCGGAGGCTGAAACGGCATTCGTGAAGGGCACCGAATTGCTGAAACAGAATTACGACCCAAACACCGAAAGCCATTTTCTCTGGTTTGTGTTCAG
>CAIJTL010000094.1 GCA_903823545.1 uncultured Planctomycetaceae bacterium | reverse complement strand
CTCCTCTTGGCGATCGCAGGAGCGACACAGTTCAACCATTCGCCGGTTTCGCCGCATGAATCGCTGGTGATCCGTCGTTTTGACGTCAGTGCAGGCAGTTCGAATTCGCGCTCAGACAACTCCGTTTTGAGAGTTGGCACGTTCAATATTCACGGTGGCAAAGGCCGCGATGGGCGGCGCGACCTAGAAAGGACTGCGGCCTGTCTGGAGGACCTCGACGTTGTTGCCCTCAACGAAGTTCGCGGCGACTGGTTTAATTGGCGGCCTGATCAAGCGGCCGAACTGGGGCGAATTTTGAAAATGGACTCAATGTTCGTGCCAACCGAGCAAATCGGCTGGTTCGATCGCTTCGGCAACGGATTGTTGAGCCGACTGGAACTGACAAACGTCGTCCGAATTCCGCTTCCCGGCACGCAACGCAAGCGATTTCGCAACGCCGCGCTGACAAGTTTCCTTTGGAGCGACCGAGTCATCCATTTGCTGGCCGTGCATATTGACTCGACGCGAGACCGCTCGCAGCAACTCGAAATCGTTTGTGAATTGTTCTTATCGTTGGATGAGCCCGCTTTGTTGATGGGAGATCTCAATACGCGTGCTGACGATCCGATGCTGCAACGATTGCTGGCGGCTCGTGGCGTCGTCGATGTCCTGGCCGCAAAAGGGTCTCTCGATCGTCGGGCGGGAAGTCACATTGATTGGATTCTGGCACGTGGCCTAACTCCAGTCAGTGCTGAGCTTCGTGACGATGGCGCATCGGACCATCCCTTTGTGCGAGCGGAGTTGGTGCCGATCCAACACATGAAGGCGAGGCTGATTCAAGACGAGGCGGATTGAATTTGCATGTGACCGACCGAAAACGAGAGCCTGATGACCAACGAGAATTGAGTCGGTTTCGTGAGTTTTGTCCCAAAGCTCACGATGGGCCTACCCACAAACGACAACATCCGCTAGCTTCGCCCCCTGCGCGCGAGTCCCCGTCGATGGATAAGTCGGCCGTTGGGTGATGACGGCTGAGGCGGAATGGACTCGGTGCGGACAAGTCGAATTGCGACTTGCAGAGCAGGGAGCCGTCCGTGTCGTTGACTTCAGTGTTGGAGAGTAAATTCCGCGGCGATATTCGCTTTCGCGGTCAGGCATACGTCAAAGCTGAGCGAGTGGCAATCACACGAGTGACTGCTGAAGAATTGTTCGGAGTTGTGCAAGATGGAACGGAGTTCCAAACTCAACTGACGCGCAAAGAAGACGCGCTGTTGATGACTTGCTCCTGTGCCAAGGGGAACGGAAACCCGCACGAAGTTCGTTGTAAACACGTTTGGGCGACGATTCTGCAAGCGGAATCTGCGGGCTATATCAGCGACGGATCGAAGTTGAATTACTATCCGCCGTTCGTCACGGAAGAGAGCAGTACGCTCGACTGGGACGGCGATGAAGATGACTGGGACGAGTTCCCTTCCGGCGACGCCGTCCGCACTGTTTCGCTCAATCGAAAGAAGAAGCCTGCCGCGGCCGTCGTCGAAGAACGAGTTCGCGAGTGGGAAGCACAACTCAATCGCTTGCGACTTTCGATGGATGCGGGCGACGCAAGTGCGACGACGGAACTGCGCGAAGTCGAGATCTTCTACGAAATCGACGCAAAGCAATCGTTGGTCGAGAAACTGTTGGTTGTCGGCCTCGTTCAACGTCAAAGACGTACAAACGGGACTTGGGGCAAACTGAAGCCGCTGCGAGTCCGCCCGAATCGGTTCGAGGATGTTTCGCTGGAAGAAGATCGCCGAATCCTGGCGACGTTGCTCGGAGGCGTGGCGGAGCGATCTTCTTGGTACGCTCAACAAAGTGAACTGCAATCAGCGGCGAATCGATTCCGAGTCCCGTATGACCTGGCTGAAATTTTGCTTCCGGATATCAGCGCGACTGGTCGAGTTCGTTTCCAAGAAGACAACGAAGAAGAAGAGTCGACGCGAGCGATCGTTTGGGATGCAGGACCACCTTGGGAGTTGATCGTCAGCGTTGTGTTCAACGAGGCCGAACAGCGTTGGCAACTCGACGGACGTTGGCAACGTGACGAAGAATCGCTCCCTGTGGGCTCAGCGGAACTCGTCGTGCCCGGTGGCTTGGTCCTGTTGCCAATTCACGCGAAGCCGACGATTACTCGCATGGGCGAGTTCGATCTCGAAGACTCCGGACAAGACGAAGAAGCAGATAAGCTCACTTCGGAAGCGTTGGAGAAGTCGGAAGTCGCTCGCAATGCCAACGTCTTGAAGAAGTCCGAACTGACGGGTGCTAGCACTGCAGCAGCCGCGAACGCTGATGCACCTGTTGCCGTAGAAGCGGTCGTCACACATCGCCTTTGCCGTTGGTCGGACGTCGGACAGAACGAGTGGGCCGAGTTGCTACGACGCAATCCGCCGCTTTCAGTACCAGACGGCGAAGAGGAAGAACTTGTCGATCGTCTGCTCGACATGCCGAACGCACCACGACTCGATCTGCCGGAAACTTTGCAGCTTGAAGAAGTCCGCGTCACCCCGATCCCGCAACTTTTGATTCACACTCCGAAAGGGGCTCGCTGGCAACAAGAACGTCTGCGTGGCGAAGTGCAGTTTGATTACGCAGGAACGCTCGTCCGCGCGAGCAGTCCACAGAGCGCGATCGTTGAGCGACAGGCAGGACGGTGCTTGATTCGGAATCGACAAGTCGAAGAACTCGCGTGGGGCCAAATCACCGCCGCTGGTTTCAAACGTCTGATTGATAAGCGTCGCGGGGCGCACGATGTCGAAATCATGGCACGTGGGCTCGGCCCCGCCGTTCGCGACTTGATGCCGAAAGGCTGGGGTGTCAAAGCGGACGGTCGAAATGTCTGGCAAGCGGGTCAGCTTCAATTCCGAGTTCACTCGAACGTCGATTGGTTTGAATTGCACGGCGAAGCGGACTTCGGTGGCCGACGTGTCACGTTCCCGGAATTGCTCGCGGCATTGTCACGCGGTGACAGCACCGTGCGGCTTGATGACGGCTCGCTCGGAATCATTCCGGAAGAGTGGCTCAAGCAGTACGGCATGCTCGCTGGCCTCGGAGTGACTGACGGCGATCACCTGCGGTTTGAAACGCATCAAGTCGGTTTGCTCGACGCGCTGCTGGCGACGCAACCAATGGTCGATTTCGACGCCCAGTTCTCTGAATTACGCGACAAGCTGCGTTCGTTCTCGGGCGTGGCAACCTGCGAAGAGCCAGCTCACTTCAAAGGTGAATTGCGAGGTTATCAGCGTGACGGCGTCGGCTGGTTGAAGTTCTTGCAAGAATTCAAATTCGGCGGCTGTTTGGCAGATGACATGGGTTTGGGAAAAACCGTGCAGATGTTGGCCGTACTTCAAGAACGAGTCAACTTGATGAAAACTCAGGGAAAAGGAGAGCGACGTCCGTCCTTGATCGTGGTCCCAAAGTCACTGCTCTTCAACTGGGCTCAGGAGTGCGCGAAATTCACTCCAAAATTGAAGGCAATGGAATACGCGGGGCTTGATCGTGCTGAACTACGAGCAGACTTTGCGAACCACGATGTGATCCTCACGACGTATGGCACGCTGCGACGCGATGTCATGCAGTTGAAAGATTGCCCGTTCGATTACGTCGTGCTCGATGAGGCTCAGACAATTAAGAATGCGGCCTCGCAAGTCGCCAAAGCATCTCGATTGTTGCAAGCGCGATACCGCCTAGCGTTGTCTGGTACTCCGATTGAAAACCATCTGGGCGACTTGTGGTCGATCTTTGAATTCCTCAATCCGAGCATGCTCGGACGAAGTTCGATGTTTCGCACTCACGCCGCCGACACCGACAATCCGGCTTCGCGAGAATTGCTTGCGCGCGGCTTGCGTCCATTCATTCTGCGACGCACAAAGCAACAAGTGGCCTCCGATTTGCCAGACAAGATCGAACAGACGCTCTTCTGCGAAATGGGAGACGAGCAGAAGCAGCAATACGCCGAACTTCGCGACCATTACCGACAGTCGTTGTTGGGCATGATCAAGGATCAGGGTTTGGCCAAATCGAAGATGCACGTGCTCGAAGCACTGCTTCGATTGCGTCAAGCGGCTTGCCATCCGGCGTTGCTCAACAAAGAAAAGATCGAACAAGGCTCGGCGAAGCTCGATGTCTTGCTACCGCATCTGGAAGAGTTGATCGACGAAAAGCACAAGACGCTGGTCTTCTCACAGTTCACGAGCATGCTGTCGATTGTTCGACATCACCTCGATCAACGAGGCATCGTTTACGAATACCTCGACGGCCAAACGCGCGATCGCCAGACGCCGGTGGAACGCTTCCAAAACGATCCGAACTGCCCGTTGTTCTTGATCAGCTTGAAGGCCGGTGGTCTCGGTTTGAACCTGACTGCGGCGGACTACGTCTTCTTGCTCGACCCTTGGTGGAACCCCGCTGTCGAAGCACAGGCGATCGACCGTGCTCACCGTTTGGGTCAGACGCAACAAGTCTTCGCGTACCGCTTAATCTGTCGCGGCACCGTCGAAGAAAAAATCGCCGAGTTGCAAACCAAGAAGAAGGGACTTGCCGACGCCATCCTGCAAGAGAACAACAGCGTGCTCGAAGATCTGTCGACAGAAGATTTGGAGATGCTGCTTTCGTAACGCAATTTGATTGTTCGCCGTTTTTTACCCCCGATCTTTTGCCTGCCCAGTTCACGAAAAGCGAACAAGGGCAGGCAAAAGATCGGGGGTAAAATTTGCGCGGGGTCAGTGATTGCTAATGACGCGCACCTTGAATCCGGGATCCCAGAATTTTTTCTCACAAATTCCCAAATCGTTGTACGAAGCCGACTCTGGGTCGCCTCTATTCTTCTGGGGTGCTTACTGACTTTTGCGACCACTTAATGCAAATCCTGCTGATCAAATAATGGACGAAATCGACAAGTTCATAGAACTCGTGAATAACGCGTGTCGTCGACCGGGTATGTTCACGCTCAATGCCACATTTGGCGAAGTTGCTGCCATATTTAGCGGGATTGAAATCTGGGCCAAAAACTCACCAATCAGCAGCGACCCAGAACGTACTCTCGATTTCTTTATTACTTCACGACTCCATGTGCCAGGTAAGTATTGGTGGCCCGGTGCAATTCGACTGGTCGCCTCAGATGACAATGCGGCCCTTCTCAAGATGCGCGAACTGCTAGTTGAGTTCGCGACGCTTCGCCGAACGCACTCCCTTGAGTCTATACGCGAATTGGCGGCTGATTATGAAGAAACCGAACCTGCAAGAGTCTGGCGGCGTTTCTTGGTCGCACGATTCGCTGCAAACGAAGCAGAAATTCAACCACTAATTATGCCGCACCCAGATGCCGCTCTCTTGTGGAGCGATACCCCAGCTCCGCCAGGTGTCGCAGAACAACTGAAGTCTATTTCAGACTCTTATGTGGTGTCGGTGGTGTCCGGGTCGCTCGAGTCAGGTCATGTGACCATAGTCACTGAAATAGGCAAAGTAGACGTGCATTTGGTCGACGGCTCTTGGCGTCTTGATGCCAGTCCGATCATTGCTATGAGCAAAAGCAACAAGCAGCTATCGCTTCAATCATAATCGTAAGCCAAGCGGTTCCTGAAATTGACGATCCTTGGCGAAGGTCCTGCTAACTTTGAAAATGTGCTGTTAAGAGGCCGAACATGCGACTGACACTGCGGACTTTGCTGGCGTATCTCGATGACGTGCTCCCGCCCGATCAGGCGAAGGAGCTGGGGCAAAAGCTGACCGAGAGTAATTACGCGACCGCGTTGGTTGATCGCATTAAAGAGGTCATGCGTCGGCGACGTCTGTCGGCTCCAGACTTGTTCGGCAAGGCGGCGGGGATCGAACCGAATGTTGTGGCCGAGTATCTCGACAATGAACTCTCTCCGAGCGAAATCGCAGACGTCGAAAAGATCTGCCTCGACTCCGACATCCACTTGGCCGAGGTTGCGGCCTGTCACCAAATTTTGACGCTGGTATTGGGTGAGCCGGTTGATGTTCGTTCGGAAACTCGAGCGAGGATGTACGCGCTCGGTCCGGTTGCTAAGAGCGACGCCGTCTCCGTCAGCGATTTGGCGAGCGCCATTTCGATGGGAACAGACCCGCGACCGAAGCCCTCGTTTACCGCGTCGTTGAGTTCTGT
>CAIJTL010000093.1 GCA_903823545.1 uncultured Planctomycetaceae bacterium | reverse complement strand
GTTCGTTGCGAATCAGACAGTTGTCGAATTCATAGTCCGTTGCCGTCCCATCGAGCGGCGTGGGGATGCCGTACATGGAGATGATGAGGCTCTCACTGATCCGCATCTTGGAGACATATCCCGCCGGGTCACCCCACAGACGGCAGCGGTGAAAACGCCACATCGAGTTCTTTCGATCATAGGGAATAAACGGCGCTGAACGCAGATCGAGATCGCTGCCTTCGACTGAGAAATCCGCTTTGATGTCACATCGCCCCTGCCCCACAAGCACCAGCCAAGGTCGGAAACCAGCTCCCGCGCGGATCACGAGCGGCTTGGTGACCGGCTCCGCCAATTGAATCGGCAACCGCTCATTCGACCGAATCTCGATGACATCGTCCGGCTGCAACTCATTGATGGCTCCGGACAATGTTTTGAACGTTCGCACGTCCTGCCCCTCGCGAACAACCACAAATGGCTTGCCCGGATCGACGGGAATTTGCGGCTTCGCGGGAGCAATCTCGTGGGGCAGGTTTTCAACCTGCCCGTCGTCTGCTTGTCGCGTGGGAGCATCGGGCTTCGTCGAAATCGTGGGATTCGAGGGAACCGCAACAATCGGTTGCGGAGTTTTGACTCGGCTTCTCTGCTGAATCGTCCCCCACACGGCTCCGAGCAGACCGACCAGCAACAGACTCGCCAGCGCGATTCGCGACTTGCTGCGCCGAGCGACTTGCTGGTTCGGATAGACAACCGTGGCTGCGTCCTGCGGCAACACGCCAGTTTTTTCAGAGAGGATCACTTGATTCCGGGAGGGCGAGGCTCCTGCCGAGCCGTGACCTTCGCTCGTTCGCAATTCAACCGTTCGCGGCTCGGCGGGAGCCTCGCCCTCCCACTTGCTGAAACTGGCGAGAGCCGCCGCGAATTCCGCCGCCGTGGCGAACCGATCTTCGGGACGGGGTGAGATCGCTTTGCAACAGATTACTTCCAGCCGTGGATCGACGTCGCCGCGAATCTCGCTGGGCCGAGCCGGGCTTTCGTGCATCAACTTAAACAGCGTTTGCTTCACGCTGCCGGAGCGAATGGGACGGCCGGTGATCAGTTCGTAGAGAATGACGCCCAAGCTGTAGATGTCCGACGCGGCACCGACTTTGTCGGGATCACCTTCGGCTTGTTCCGGCGACATGTAGGCCGGTGTGCCGATGATCGCTCCCTTCTGCGTCACTCGCGAGTCGGCCTCGTGGACCATCCAGGCGAGTCCGAAGTCCATCAGGATCGGCTCGCCATCGCGGTCGATCATCACGTTGGCCGGCTTCAGGTCACGATGCACAACTCCCGCGCGATGAGCGGCCTCCAGCCCCAGCGCCAGTTTCCGAATCAGCTCGGCAATCTGACGCGTCGAGAACGACGTCCCTTGCCGGATGATCTGCGACAACGGCTCGCCGTCGATGAAGGCCATCGTCAAGTAATGCGTGCCATCCTGCTCATCGACATCAAAGATCGGACAGAGGTTGCGATGTTGCACCGAAGCCATCGTCCGCGCTTCCCGGCGAAACCGCTCGGTCAAATGGAGTTCTCCGTCGGCATCGAACTTGGGAAGTTTCAATGCCACGCGCCGCCCCAGCCGCAAGTCTTCGGCCAAATAGACGACTCCCATCCCTCCCGATCCCAACTCACGCTCGACTCGATACCGGCTGAACAATGTCCCCACTGCCGGTGCCGCGGCATCCCTTCCGACAGGCGAAGGGGACGCGAGAGACGGCTTGCTCGCTTCCGCAGTTAGCCCCTCAACGAATTCCGAACACAATTCATTCACCGGCTGTTCGAGAAAGTCCCCCGCTTGAGCAGCACGGCTCAGCAGTCGCTCAACCCGGACACGCAGAGCCGAGTTCCCCGCACACGCCTGGTCGAGATACTCTCGCCTCGCCGTCGGGTCGACGATTTCAAAGGCGGCATTGAGGAGGTCTCGTTCGTGCATGGATC
>CAIJTL010000092.1 GCA_903823545.1 uncultured Planctomycetaceae bacterium | reverse complement strand
TTGCACGTCGATGGAAACCGGTCCGAGATGCCGAACCGGATTCGATCTCGCGCTGACGGAATTGCCAGAGGGATTCGAGATCGAAGTCGGAACACCCAGTGGCGCGGAACTGTTGCGTCGGTTACCAACACAGCCCCTTGTTGAGCAACAGGCCGCTGTGGCCGAGCAACGCCGGCTGCGAGCCGTCGATCAAATTTCTCGGCGAATGGACACAACCGGAATTCGTGACCTGTTGCTGACTCGGCTCAATCATCCGCGCTGGGATGAAGTGGCTCAGCGGTGTCTCTCCTGCACCAACTGCACGATGGTTTGTCCGACCTGTTTTTGCAGCAGTGTCGCCGAGGTCTCTGATCTGGAAGGGCAGCATTCCGAACGGGAGCGGCGTTGGGATTCGTGTTTCAATTTCGACTTCAGCTATGTCAGCGGCGGGCCGGTGCGTCGGGATATTCGGTCGCGGTACCGGCAGTGGTTGACGCACAAGCTGGCCAGTTGGATCGACCAATTCGGTTCGTCCGGCTGCGTCGGTTGCGGACGTTGCATCACGTGGTGCCCGGTCGGTATCGACCTGACGGAAGAAGTCGCCGCCTTGCGGGAGGGACCGCCATGAACGTTACCTGCTCGTCGATCATCAATCCGTGGGTTTCCCACACGGTGCGCATCCAGGAGATCACTCCCGAAGTCGCCGATGTGGCAACCTATCATCTCAGCTTCGATGATTCCGCGATTGCCGCCGCGTATCGGTTTCAGCCGGGGCAGTTCAACATGCTGTATCTGCCCGGTGTCGGTGAGGTGCCGATCTCGTTGAGCGCCGATCCGAGCAGCTCGGCGACGTGGGCTCACACTGTCCGCGCGGTGGGCAACGTCACGCAGCAGTTGGCTCGATTGCGAGTCGGTGACACGCTCGGCCTGCGCGGTCCGTTCGGCAGCAGTTGGCCGCTGTCGGCGGCCGATGATCATGATGTCGTCATCGTCGCGGGCGGACTCGGCCTCGCACCGCTTCGACCGGCGATTTACGAGTTGCTCCGGCAAGCGGATCGGTTTCGTTCATTGACACTGCTTTACGGTTCACGGTCGCCGGACACGATCTTGTTTGAGCACGAACTTCCCGAATGGTCGCAGCGCGGGATGAGCGTGCAGCTCACCGTCGATCGTGCAAGCCCTGATTGGGCCGGTCATGTCGGCGTTGTGACGTTGCTGTTGGACCGACTGCCGTTGAGCGATCCGCAGCGTACATCCCTGTTCATGTGCGGGCCGGAGGTCATGATGCGGTTCGTCGGCAAGTCGGCGTTGGCTCGCGGAATTCCGGAACAGCACATCTGGATGTCGATGGAGCGAAACATGCAGTGCGCGATCGGGCTGTGCGGTCATTGCCAACTCGGCCCGACGTTCATTTGCAAGGACGGCCCGGTGTATCGACATGACCAGCTCACACCGTTTCTGAACGTGGAGGGGCTGTGATGTCTGCGAAACCGAAGGTCGGAGTCTTCAAATTCGCGTCCTGCGACGGCTGCCAGTTGTCGTTGCTCTGTGCAGAAGACGAATTGCTGACCGTTGCCGGAAAGATCGACATTGCCTACTTCCTCGAAGCAACCAGCCACATCGACGAAGGACCTTACGACATCGCGCTGGTCGAAGGATCGATCACAACTCCGGCCGACATCGATCACATTCGCGACATTCGGCAGCGATCCAAGTACCTGATCACGATCGGAGCCTGTGCGACGGCGGGGGGCATTCAAGCGTTGCGGAATTGGGCCGATCACGACGAGTTTCTGCGAGCCGTCTACGCGCATCCGGAGTACATCGACTCGCTGGCGACATCGACCCCGATCGCCGATCACGTGTCGGTCGACTTCGAGTTGCGCGGTTGCCCGATCAATCGGTTTCAGCTCGTTGAAGTGATCGTTTCGCTCGTGAATGGTCGCAAGCCGAAGACGCCGTCACACAGCGTCTGTCTCGATTGCAAACGCCGCGGGAATGTCTGCATCACCGTTGCTCAAGGAGTGCCGTGCCTCGGCCCCGTCACGCAGTCCGGTTGCGGCGCGATCTGTCCAACCTTCGACCGCGGTTGCTACGGCTGCTTCGGCCCCGCCAAGCAGTGCAACACCGGCAGTCTCTGCCAACACTTGCTCGCCGAGGGAACGTCGGCCACCGAACTCGTCCCGTTACTGCGCAATTTCAACGGATACGCTCCAGAGTTCCGACAACAAAGCGAACAACTGGTGCAGCTCAGCACGGAGGTCTTGTGAGTCATCAATCGAACAAAGTCGGCTCCGCGACGGAGGCGGTCGAGAAGCTGCGAAGTGGTATGAATGTCTTCATTCACGGAGGCGCGGCGACGCCGACGCCGCTGATCGAGGCACTCTGCCGTCGCACGGATCTCACCGATGTGAGGCTGTATCACATGCACCTTGAGGGACCGGCACCGTTTGTCGAGCCGGCCTGTCATGGGCGGATCACGTCGATCTCGCTCTTCGCGGGAGGGTCGGTGCGGCAAGCCATTCAGGAAGGGCACGCGGACTTTGTGCCAGTGTTCTTGTCGGACATCCCCGGCTTGTTTCGCAGCGGTCTGATTCGTCTGGATGCGGCGATCTTGCAGGTCTCGCCGCCCGACCGTCATGGATTTTGTTCGTTGGGAACGTCCGTGGATGCGGCTCGCGCGGCAGCCGACTGTGCGCCGTTGCTCATTGCCGAGATCAACCGTCAGATGCCTCGGACGCATGGTCATAGCGTGTTGCCATTGAACTCGTTTGCCGCATGCATCGAGACCGATCGGCCGCTGCACGAACATCCGCCCGGTGTCGAAACACCGGTGGAGGCGGCCATCGGCGATCAGATCGCCAAGCTCATTGAAGATGGCGCGACTCTGCAAACAGGGATCGGTGCGATTCCCGATGCCGTGCTTTCGCGACTGCATGACAAACACGACTTGGGGATCCACACGGAGATGTTTTCCGATCGCGTCGTCGATTTGGTTCACGCGGGCGTGATCACGAATCGTCGCAAGCGAATCTATCCCGGTCAGATCGTGACCAGTTTCGTCACGGGGACGCGGCGGCTGTTCGACTTCGTGGATGACAATCCGCAAGTGGCCTTCTATCCGTGCGACATCACGAACGACACGAACCTCTTGAGAAAGATCGAGAAGCTGGTCGCCGTGAACTCTGCGTTGCAGGTTGATCTCACAGGGCAAGTCTGCGCGGATTCGCTGGGGCATCGGATCTATTCGGGAATCGGCGGACAAATGGATTTCATCCGAGGCGCAGCGATGTCGCCAGGCGGCCGAGCAATCATCGCGCTCCCATCGACGGCTGCTGGCGGTCGTATCTCGCGGATCACGGCGGAACTCACTGCGGGCGCGGGTGTCGTGACGACTCGTGGGCATGTTCAATGGGTGGTCACGGAATACGGAGCGGTCAACTTACACGGTCTCTCGCTGCGGCAGCGCGGCGACGCGTTGATCTCGATCGCGCATCCCGATTTCCGCGGTGAGTTGCGCGGTCAGCTCAACTCGATCCGCCACTACTGTTGAGGACGAGACGCGATGACATCTCCGCAAAACACTCGAACGATCAAAGTCGAAGCCCTCACTCGTGTCGAAGGTGAGGGGGGGCTCTTCGTCCGGTTGGTAGGGGACCGGATCGAAGACGTGCAGCTCACGATCTTCGAACCGCCTCGCTTATTTGAAGCGTTGTTGCGTGGCCGCAAACTTGAAGAGGTGCCCGACATCACCGCTCGTATCTGCGGCATCTGTCCGGTCGCGTATCAAATGAGTTCGGTTCATGCGCTCGAAGCAGCGCTGGGACTGCAGATCACCGAAGACATTCGCCGACTGCGGCGATTGCTGTACTGCGGCGAATGGATCGAGAGCCACGCATTGCACGTTCATTTGCTGCACGCGCCCGATTTCCTCGGCTACGACAGCGGCATCGACATGGCCAAGGATTTCCCAAACGAAGTGAATCGGGGATTGCGACTAAAGAAACACGGCAACCAACTGTTGGAGATGCTCGGCGGCCGAGCCATTCACCCGATCAACGTCGCGGTCGGCGGGTTCTATCGAGCGCCACGTCGCGATGAAGTCACGGCACTGATCCCAGACTTTGAATGGGGATTGCAAGCCGCCGTCGATACGACTCGTTGGTTGGCCACCCTTGAATTTCCGGACTTCACGCGAGCCTACGATATGGTCAGCCTCGTACACCCTGACGAATACCCGATGAACGAAGGCCGAGTCGTCTCAACGACCGGCAGTTCGTGGGACGTTCGCGATTACGAGCAAGAATTCCACGAAGATCACGTCGCCCATTCGACCGCGTTGCAGTCGTCGCGAGGCGAGCGACAAGCGTGTTATCACGTTGGTCCACTGGCGCGAATCAATCTGAATCGCGACCGGCTATCGCCGACCGCTCGCCGAACCGGCGACGAGATTGGCTTTCAAACGCCGTGCT
>CAIJTL010000091.1 GCA_903823545.1 uncultured Planctomycetaceae bacterium | reverse complement strand
TGGAAGGTCATCGCTCAGCAGAAGCATGAGCCAGCATGCCTTATTCTGACTCGCCAAGCGTTGCCGACACTTGATCGAAGCAAATACGCGGCCGCATCCGGCCTGACGAAGGGGGCCTACGTTTTGGCTGATGCAGCCGACGGCAAGCCGGAAGTTATTCTGATCGGAACCGGTAGCGAAGTTCCGTTGTGTGTGTCTGCGTATGACACGCTTACGGCCGCGGGGGTGAAAGCTCGAGTCGTCAGCATGCCGTCGTGGGAGTTGTTCGAGAAGCAGTCTGTCGAATATCGCGAAAGCGTTTTGCCAGCGAGTGTCACGGCGCGTGTTGTCGTTGAAATGGGCTCAACCTTTGGTTGGGAACGTTATGCGGGAACTCATGGTGCTATCATTGGCATGAGAACGTTCGGCGCATCGGCGCCGCTCAAAGACCTGTTAGTGAAATTCGGGTTCACGGCAGACGCTGTCGTGGCGGCAGCTCGCCAGCAAATTGCCAAGAAAGCATGATTGCTCGTCGCGATATTCAAGTCGCGTCGTAGAGGATTGCTCCGGCTCACGAACGTGTCGGAGTCCTCAAGCCGAAGACTTGATGAACTGTTTCCGAGCAAGCAGTGAGGTAATGACAGTGATCGAATATCGGCCGTTTCGAAACAGCGATCTTCCGCAACTAGTGCGACTGTGGCACGAATGCGGACTTGGTCGTGGAGCGGCGAGCGGATTTCGCTATGAAGCATTCGATCGGTTGGTGATTGGTCAACATTATTTTGATCCGCTCGGTTTGATCGTCGCTTGCGATGGAGAGCGTCAAATCGGCTTCGTTCACGCCGGCTTCCGTAGCAACTCTCGTGAGTCATGGGTTGATTGCGCGATGGGGGCGATCTGTGTCGTGATGGTTGATCGCGAGCATCGCCGACATGGGATCGGACGAGAACTTGTTTCTCGGGCTGAAGCCTATCTTCGCGAACTGGGAGCGATCTCGATTCAAGCCGGCGCTGCTCCGCCTTGCGACCCGTTCTATATGGGGCTTTATGGTGGAGCCCAGCTTTCAGGGTTTCTCGATTCCGATCCTGCGTCCGCTCCATTCTTGACGGCTCTCGGTTATCAGCCTGCGGAGTCTTTCTCTGTGTTGCAACGCAGCCTCAGCACCGGGGATCCGATCAGTTTTCGATTGAGCTTGATCCGCCGGAAGATGGACCCGTTCATTTTCGCTCTTCCCGAAAATCCGACGTGGTGGTGGTTCGCTCGATACGGTCGCCTGGAGAATGTTCGTTTTCGGTTGATGCCCAAGGCGGGCGGGCCGGAAGTCGCCGGTGCGACGGTGAGCGGGCTTGATCTTTATATCGAGCCGTGGGGACAACGCGCAATCGGCGTGAGCGAGCTGGAGGTGAAAGACGCCGCTCGCCGCCAAGGACATGGGCAAGCACTACTCATTGAAGTCATACGTCGCATGCGGCAAGAGCAAGTCGCGTTGGCGGAAGCTCACATCGCCGAAGACAATCCCGGCGCACTGGCAACCTTCAAATCCGTCGGTTTCCAGCAGGTCGATCGAGGTGTTGTTTATCGCAAGCTGTAGGCGTCTGTGTCCGGTCTCGCCGTTGTGTCCGGTCTCCTGACCGAGACACATCCGCCCGACCGAAGGTCTCCCGAATCACCACCTGACGATTTCGTCGGAAATCTTGGCCACCAGGGGCACTCCCCCATCTGTGTTGGAGCAGGTCATTTGCCAAAAAGGTTTCCCGCAGAGGCGCAGGGGCCGCAGAGTTTGAACAGTACAGAAGTGATGCCTTCTCCGCGAACTCTGCGCCTCTGCGGGAAATGTTCGACGTTCAACACATATGGCGGAGAGCCCCAACAGCGTATGGGAGACCTGTGGTCGAAAACATGTGGCTCGTCAGGAGACCGGCCACAACGCGGGATCGGCGTGGCTCGGTCAGGAGACCGGCTACAACGGAGTGTTTTCGGTGTCAAGAAATGGCCTCG
>CAIJTL010000090.1 GCA_903823545.1 uncultured Planctomycetaceae bacterium | reverse complement strand
CAAAGATAACCCGCTCACCGCGCGAGTCGCCGTCAATCACATTTGGAAACGACACTTCGGAACTGCGCTTGTCCCGAGCGTTGCCAACTTCGGACTCAATGGCAAGAAGCCAACTCATCCAGAGTTGCTGGATTGGCTTGCCGTTGAATTCATGGAGTCCGGTTGGAACATGCGGCACATGCACCGGTTGATGGTCACCAGCGCCGCATACCGACGTGCGTCGGCAGACTCTAGCCCGACGCGTAAGCGAGGGATCGAGCGTGAAAATACTTCAAATTCCGAATTTGCCCCCGACCACTCGCTTGCGCATCGTGCTAATGATGTCTCTCTTCCGCCTTCTGCCGATCCCGACAACCGCTTCTACTGGCGAGCCAACGTACGTCGCATGGAGGCCGAAGTCGTGCGAGATTCATTGTGGTCGCTAACCGAGGGACTCGACCGATCGTTCAATGGGCCGGAACTCGATCCGGCGGTGGCAGACACGACTCCGCGCCGCAGTCTCTACTTTCGACACACGCCCGACGATCAAGCGATGATGCTGGAACTTTTCGATGGTCCTTCGGCAGCAGAATGCTTCGAACGCACCGATAGCATCATGCCTCAACAAGCGTTGGCGTTAGCGAATAGTTCGCTCGCGCTGATGCAGTCGCGCACGTTGGCGCGAGCGATGTCGGAAGCTGCTACCGGAACTGCGGTGACCAGCGATACCGATTTCTTGCGAGCCGCATTTAACCGAGTACTGAATCGCCCCCCGAACGCGGACGAACTCGCCAAGACCGAAGCCTTCTTGCAACGACAGGCCGCCGCATTGGCCGATCCGTCTAAGCTGACTCGGACGACAACAGGCTTGAATAGTGCACTGGCTCCGTCAACCGATCCGCGATTGCGAGCTCGCGAGAACCTCGTGCATGTGCTGCTGAATTATCACGAATTCGTGACGGTGCGCTGACCGAACGTCTTGCACGATACCTGAAATGCTTGAGTTAATGAGCGGAATCAGAGTCGATCCAGGGCAAGCTCCGCGTGTTTTAATCATCGTGAAGCCGAGCTAGCGTCGGCAGTCACGACTGCGACCAAGAGACTTTCAGGTCACCGGCCAACTGTTCGGTGACACTCGCCAGTTGGCGTTGCGTGTGGCTATGGGCGTCCGGATGAAATTCGGTTTCGAGCAGGACGTATCGTTTGCGGCCGACGTTGAGAAAGACGCGTGCCCTGGATTTCTTTTCGACTTCGCCTGCGGTCTTCGACGCTTTGGTGGGTTTGGAAACATCCAACGTCAGCTCCTGCAGCTCGTCGAGCGGATACTCGTTCGCGAACCAGCCGACTTGGAGCCGAACGGTTCCTCGGTTCCAGTCGATCAACGTGTCGCGGCGGCGGCTGTCGAGTCCTAGCCAGATCCCTCCGCCGATGGCCAGCACTAGCGAGACGCCTGCGTAGACTTGTGCGACGAAGAGCGCACCTCGGCCAGAGAACGGCCATAGTGCTGGTGGGAGTCCGAACAACAGGCCCAATATCAGACCGGCGATCAATGCTCCGCCGATCACGGCCACGATTCCCAAATGATCGCGATGCAGGTGGATGATGTTGCCTGGTTCCCATTCGAGGAATCGCTCACGGAACTCGAGGCCGAAACGCTGCCGCTGTTCCTTGGTCTTGTAGTGCGGGTCGGCTCGCTCGATGGCATTCGACTGCCAGATCGCCCTTAGAAAACCGAGCGGCAGAAGAATGAAACCTCCGGCGAGAACGAACATCATGCCGCTGCCGGACCAGCGTCCTGGTTCGAGCACGCACTCATTGGGATCGGTCGGGTTGTACGAGACGGACACCTTCGCTCCGAGCGGATACTTGTCGCTGATCGCTCGCGCGTAGTCCTCGCTGCCGAATTGATCGCTGACAGCGGTGACTCGTGAGCCGCGGAGAGTTGCTCCCTCAACTTGGAACTCGTACTCGATCGAAGCCGAGTACGAGCGTGAGATTCGCTCGCGATTATTGTCGTTGCGCGAGCGATTCGTCGTCACCGAAACACTCGACCGCGTGATCGAACCCTCGGCTTTGGGCCACGACAACGACGCTCGTGCTTCAAGCACTCCTTGAATACCCAACCACAACGGCACGCAGCCGATCGCCATGAAGACCAGCAACAACACAGTCGCCCATAACTTGCCTTTGCTTTCGGCGGGGCTCGTTCCCACGCTGCTGGATGCCGAGCGAGGCTTCCAGAGGACGATGAGCAAGCCCAGCGGAAAGAGTGTGAAGACCAATCCCAGTCCGAAGAAAACGCCGACACCGCCCCAGCTTCCCGGTTCGAGCACACAGACGCTGGGATCGTCGGGCTTGTACGACACCGTCACTACTCGATCGACCGGATACTTGTTGAGCACCTTTTGGACATGCAGTTTGTTGGCATTCATGTCTTGCACGGCAGCGATTCGTGAACCGCGTTGCTGCGCGCCGTTGACCTCGAATTCGTATTCGATCTTGGCGGTGAAAGATGGCGAGTCGGTGGATTTGTTACGAGTCTTCTTGCGACTCACATCGACTTCCATTTCGGACGTGACAATCTTCCCCGCGACGGTCGGCCATGAACCGGAAACACGGGCCTCGCTGACACCGCGAACGGCGATGTTCATCATCGCTACACCGCCGACGCCCATCAGTAGTAACAGAGTGCTCAACCCAACTCGGACTAGCAGCGGAGGTTTCGTGGTCGGATTCATGGTGGTGTCACTTTTCATTTGGAACGGACGAAGCCCACAATTGCAAACAGCAGACCGACGAGCGGTCCCACCAAGAATGCACCGGTCATCGCGGCTTCTGTCGAACGATCATACTGGTTGCTCGATAGCAAACAGACGAGACCGATGCCACCGAACAAGCCGACGAAGTAGCCCAGAACGCCCAGGCTCAGCGACAACGCGGACCGTTTGAGGAATGTCATGGGAGGCTCCATCTCAGGCTCCATCTCAGGCTCAGGCTCAGGCCATTGGCCGAAAGCCGAATTCGTTTCTCTGGCTCTCCACCATTTGTGTTGTTTTGATGTGCACGAGTCTTCTTTGACAAATCCGGTTTTCAACAGGAATGGCGGAGTACTGTTTTTCTTTGACCATTAGGAAAACGACCTCGGCTTACGGCCGGCATCTAGTCCTCAGACAAGCGACCCGACCGAGGCAAGCTCGGTCGAGTTGGTTGATATCACTTGTTTGCGGTCTAGTGCGTCATCGTCATGGCACAAGGGGATTAACGGTGTCGACAAGCGGTTCGCACAGGAAATTGCGACGTAAGCCACGATCCGAAAACGCCAAATCCCTCGGTCGCGTCGGGGCGAACGAGGGATTTGGATTTGGGGCTTCGTCAAGGTGTCGATCACGAGGTTCATTGAAAACGGAGTCGGGTTACTCAAGCTTCGTGGCGAGCGGGATGACGTCGAGATCGAAAGTCAGATCGAAGTTGATTTTCTTTCCGGCAAAGTCAATCTCTTCACCGAGCTTCACGGTGCCGCGTGCTCGGCCATCTTCGACGATCGCGTCACCGACGAGTCCCGTGTTTTGGTTGATCGACGCACCGTCGGCGTAGAGGTTCAAAAAGGAGAACTTGTCGTTCTTGTCGATGGTTACTTTGACCTGCGATGAGAAATCGAAGTAGCCGCTGTCGGTGCCATCCTTCGCGAGGGCCTCTTTCAGCTTGGCGGTGTTGATCGGCTTGTCGCTGAAGAGGATCACGGTTTCATTTCCATAAGTCCCTTTGACCTGGTAAGCCACGAAGTTCGCGAGCTTCATCGTCTTGTTGTTGACGACCAAGTTACCGGCGGTTTCTAACTTCTTGGCGTCAGTCAATCTCTTCTCCGGCTGGCTGTCACGAGTCAGGACCGGCACGTCGAAGGATATCTCGCCAATGATTTTCTTGCCGAAGAACTCGGATTCCTTTTTGGCTTTGAACGTGCCACGTGCTCGGCCCTCTTCGACGATGGCTTCACCCGTCATGCCGCTGCTGCCCGTACTGCCGAGCGATCCGTTGCCGGCGTAGCTCATGCTGTTGGGATTGTCTTGGTCGTCAAGTTCGACGAACAATCGAGGTGAGCTGGATCGCAGTTCGTCATCCCCACCGTTCTTTTTCAAGACGTCGATCAGCGCCGACTGCTTGATCGGCGTTTCCGTCGCGAGAATTCGCGTCACCCAGCGACCGTTATCGACGATCTCATAAGCGACGATGTTCTTCAGTGAAATGTCTTCGCCGTTGGCGGCGAGCTTCGCTTCTGTCGGCAGCTTGTCGAGCTTCGCGATGTCACGCTTTGGCTTTTCCGGTCGAGCCGGAAGGGCCACAGGTGAGTCGCCGTCGTCATTCGTTTTCGCTGGCTTGCGTCCAATTTTCTTTTTGAGAGCCTTGAGAGACTCAGTGCTCGATGCATCGTCATCATCCGCCATCGGCTTGGATTTCGGCTTCGAGGAGGCGACTGGCACCTTTGTACCGGGATCAGCCTTCGCCTCGGAGACTTTCACTCCGATGCCGATCACCATCATGGTGACTTCGCCGACTCCCGCGTCCACATACGTCAGATTGAGTTGCTTGCCGTCTTTCAAGAACGACATGTTGCCTGATGTCTTCTCTAGCTTGTCGTCGTCGTTCGCTTCCCAACCCGCCGCGAGCAATTGATCTCGAAGAGCCTCGGCCGATGCCTTCCCTTTTCCGGCAGGCCACTTGATCTGCAACACGTTGCCGCCGGTCTGCGTGACCTTCTTGGCTCCTTCGGGGATCGGAATGCTGACGGCGTCTTTGTCTTTCGCGGCTCCCTTTGCAGGTTTCTTGCCGCTGAGTCCCGAGTCTT
>CAIJTL010000089.1 GCA_903823545.1 uncultured Planctomycetaceae bacterium | reverse complement strand
TATCTTGTCTCGCCCCTGATGACCGAACCTTGAGGATGCCATGAGCCAGTCGATGGACCAGACGAACGAACCCGCACCGCAGACTCCGCCAACTCGCAATCTGACTCCCGCAATGGAGCGGTACATGGAAGTGAAGCGGCAGAATCCCGGTTCGATTTTGCTGTTTCGGATGGGTGATTTTTACGAGCTGTTTTTCGAGGATGCTCAGACATCGTCGAAGGTCTTAGGGCTCACACTGACGAGTCGTGATAAGAACTCGGCGAATCCGATTCCGATGGCGGGATTCCCGTTTCATGCGCTCGAAGGTTATCTCCGAAAGCTGATCACAGCGGGGTATCGAGTTGCCGTTTGCGAACAGATGGAGGATCCGAAGCTCGCCAAAGGGATGGTCAAACGCGAGGTCACGCAAGTCGTCACTCCGGGCACGCTGACTGATGAAGCGTTGCTCGATCCGCGCGAATCGAACTTCCTTGCCAGCGTCTGGCCGAGCCACGGTGGATCGACTGGTCTGGCGTGGTTGGAAGTTTCGACCGGACGGTTTCTCGTAGCTGATCTTGAGCCATCGCAGTTGGCCGATGAGCTGGCCCGCATCCGTCCGTCCGAGTGTGTTTATCCAGAGCACTTCAAAACAGACGAACGATTGCGACCGCTCTTCGCTCGCAGCGGCCTACTGGCAACGCCGCGTGCTCCGTGGTCGTGGGCTGAGGATGCCTGTCGCGAAACGTTGCTCAAGCACTTTGGCACGAAGACGCTCGATGGGTTTGATGTTGATGGCGTTGCTGCGGGAGTGACCGCCGCCGGGGCATTGCTCGAATACGTGCAAGAGATGCAGAAATCGTCGCTCGCGCACATTAGCCGAATCGAGCCGTATCGTCGGGGCACAACGCTGATCATCGACGAAGCGACGCGAGCGAGTCTCGAACTGACTCGCACAATCCGCGAAGCGAAGCGTGAGAACAGCCTGCTGTCGGTACTTGATGAAACTGTCTCGCCGATGGGAGCGCGGCTGCTTTCCGAATGGTTGTCGAATCCATTGACCGACATCGTCGCGATCAATCGCCGACTGGACGCCGTCGAAGAAATGACGCACGACACGATGTTTTGTCGTGACTTGCGCGAGATCCTTTCAGAAACCTACGACCTGCAACGGCTCACGGCCAAAGTCGCCACCGGTCGTGCGAGTCCGCGCGATCTCAGCAGCCTGACCCGCTCGCTCGCGTTATTGCCGAAGCTCAAAGCGAAACTCGCGGGACGACATAGCGAACGAGTTCAGAAGCTCGAAGCGAACCTCGATCTCTGTGCTGAAGTCCGAGCCGATATCGATGTGATTCTCGTCGATGAACCGCCGCTGCTGACGACAGATGGCGGGATGGTTCGAGATGGATTCAATGCTACGCTCGACGAATTGCGCGACCTCGCTCGTGGCGGGAAAGAGTGGATCGCCAAGTATCAAGCGAAGGAATCGGAACGGCTCGGCTTGCCAAACCTGAAAGTCGGCTTCAACAAAGTCTTCGGCTATTACCTCGAAGTGACCGCCGCTCAAGCCGCGAAGATCCCGCCTGAATACATCCGCAAGCAAACCCTCAAAAATCAAGAACGATTCATCACGCCGGACCTCAAAGAGTACGAAGACAAAGTCCTGCGAGCCGAAGAGCGAGCGGTCTCGCTCGAACAAGAACTCTTCGCCGCGCTGCGCGATCGAGTCGCTCAAGCGACCGCTCGTTTGAAGCAGACAGCCGATGTGATTTCAGAAGTCGACGTCATCGCGGCCCTCGCGACACTTGCTGTGAAGCAAGGTTACTGCCGCCCCGAACTCTGCACGGAACCGGTCCTCGACATCCGCGAAGGCCGACACCCGGTCCTCGATAAGCTGATGCCTGCGGGCTCGTTCGTGCCGAACGATGTGCGATTGGGGAATCGTGAAGAGGGGGAGAGGGGGAGAGAGGGAGAGGGGGAGAAACCGCAAGAAGCGTCGATGTCCTTCGCCCTCTCGCCCCCTCGCCCCCTCGCCCCCTCACTTCCCCCTGGCGTGTCATCAAAAACAGGTCGCGTCCAACTCATCACCGGCCCCAACATGGCGGGTAAAAGCACCTACATCCGCCAAGCTGCGTTGCTGACGATCATGGCTCAGATCGGCTCATTCATTCCCGCCAGCGAGGCGTTGGTCGGTGTTGCCGATCGCATCTTCGCTCGCGTCGGGGCCAGTGACGAATTGAGCAAAGGCCAAAGTACCTTCATGGTCGAGATGACCGAGACCGCGCGCATCCTGAATTCGGCCAGCGACCGCAGCCTCGTCATCCTCGACGAGATCGGTCGCGGCACGAGCACTTACGACGGCATCTCGCTGGCATGGGCGGTCACCGAATTTCTGCACGATCAAATTCATTGCCGCACACTGTTCGCGACGCACTACCACGAACTGACTGAGCTGACCAAGACGCTTCCCAACGCCAGCAATTGGAACGTCGCCATCCGCGAGCACGGTGATGACATCGTCTTCCTCCACAAAATCATCGAAGGCCCCGCCGACAAGAGCTACGGCATCCACGTCGCCAAAATCGCCGGGCTTCCGAGAGACGTCGTCGAGCGTGCCCAAGTCATCCTCGCCCAACTCGAATCCGACCACGTCGACGAATCAGGCCGAGTCAAAATCCCCGAACGCAAAAAGAAATCCCGCGACCGCCAGTTGGCCCTCTTTATCGAGCCAGACCATCCCGTGATCGAGAAACTGAAATCTCTCGACATCGAACAGCTCACTCCGATCGCCGCCTTGCAAAAGCTGAATGAGTTCCGTCAGGAGTTGGGAAAGTGAAGCGCACGCTACCTGCTTGCCCACAACTAATTGATGAATGACGACGAACACCTCATCGCTGTTGCGATTGCCACCAGAGTTTCCAGCCTCGTTTGTCGTAGCCATAGTCTTGTTGCGCGATGCGGCGGAGGGCTTCGAGCACTTCGGAATTTTGAGTCGGCTGCAAGATGGTCACCCATTTTGCGGAGGGCTTGGGACCGGTTTGTTGGATGTTGACTCCATTGGGGTATTGCCCGGTCAGAAGACCGGCGGCGATTTCGGGGGGGAGGCCGCCGGGGGTGCCCATTGAGCCGTCGTTGTTGAAGCCTGTGGCGATCCCTTGTTGGACTAAGACTCGAACTTTATGCGAAGTCACCAGTGCATCAACCAAAACCGGAATCGATCGGCGTGAACCGATTCGCGCGAGCAAGACTGCGGCTCGGCGGACAACGAAGTTTGCGTCATCTTTCAACGCTCGCTCGATCATCGAAGTTGCTAAGTCACGTTGATCTTTCGGCACCGCGTCGAAGGCTCGCTCGCGAAGATCGTGATCCGCGTCCGCAAGCGCCAGGCGAGTAAGTGGCGAGACTGGCATCGGGCCTTCGATCTGACCCAATGTCTGCACTGCTAAACGGCGAACTTCTAAGTTGGGATCTTTCGTCATGAAGTCAGTGATCGCGGGAACGGCGTCAGCGTCACGCAGATCGCGAAACTTGGAGAGAGCCTCCCCCTGTCGCCGAACATCACGCCCATTGAGCCAACCCAGCCAAAGTTTGATCTTTGGTCGCCATTCCGATTGCTCTCGATGTCGAGCGGCACCCGCTTCGAGCTGGTCTCGCTCGATTGTCGTGATGACTCGCCCCTTGTAACGGACATAGCCAGATGCCAGCAGCTCAGCGTCAGCCTCCTCTGGGCTGACCCAGACCTTTCCCTGCAAACGGTGCCCCAAGCCGTAACGAGCCTGTTTATGTTCTGGGTCCAGTTCCAGAATGAGCTGCAGTTGCTCCTTGCGCGGTTCCACTAATCCGTGTTGTCGGCACCATTCGGAAAGTTGCCACCGAGCATCGACTGTATTTTCAACATGCTTGGCTTGAGACTCATACTCTTCCACAACGCGAGGCCGCTTTGTGACAAACAAGACTTGGCTGTTGGGGATGGCGAGTTCCGCACCAGACAGCGTTTCGATCACCGTCTCGTCCGCTGGTCCCTGCTCGCGACGAGATTTCGCATCTTGCGGCCGGACAACGCCACGAATCTCGCCCCCTTCAATCAGTTTGACCACGTCTGCTGAGGCACAAGGAACGAGCATTAATAAGACGAGTACTGCAATTACGGACCCAGACATTGCACCGAACGTACGTCGAAACGTTTCGCCTTTGGTTGCGCACGGTATCAATCTCGAATCACTAACGCGAAGCATGAGCGAGGGCGAATGCTTTACAACGCGATAAATTCGGACTCTCTTGAAGTGATTGCGCTCGCTGGCGCTTCGGGTTAGTTTGGTTGCGGCTTCACTGGACCGCGGCCACTGCGCCTCTGCGGGGGAATTTGATTTCCCGTAGAGGCGCAGTGGTCGCGGAGACTTTGCGTGTGAATTCCAGCGATCGTGAGGGAGGGGAGTCATTGGATGGGCTTGAGTGCTTTTTGAAAAAATGACTCTGACGCGGCAATTCACCGGCGACCTTTCCGGCCAGAACCATCGTACTCGGTGAATCGATCGCGTCGACAGCAAAGGTTCGACGAATTCTGTGTGGGATTGACCGCGCGTCTGGCAAGCGATCAACCTGCGCCATTGGAACGTTCGGCTTTTCTGCAAGCGATCCCCGAACTCGGCGGGTTGTCACCTCACGATTTCATTCGTTTCCAGATTCGTGAGGTTAAACTCTGAAACAACTGAGCCGGTTCAGTAGTCCCGCCAAGTTCGTGATGTAGGCGCACTGATTATGAAACTCTTCCGAGCCGCTTTCTTTTGCCTCGCGTGTGGCGTCGCCTCACTGAGCACTTCGTTCTCAGCACACGCTCAATCAGCTTCGACGAACGTCACGACCGAACTGCCAACGGCTCGGATGCTTAATCGATATGGGCTGGAGCGAGCATGGTGGAGTCAGGCGACTTTGAACCCAAAGCGGGACAAAGTGAAACAAATCGTCGTCGATGAAGAGAACGTCTATCTGCAATCGTCGAACGGTGTCGTAACGGCATTCAATGCTGACAGCGGTCGGCAACTCTGGGCCGTTCAAATGGGAAACCGCGATGAGCCGGTCTTCCCCGGCGTCTCGAACGATCAACACTTTCTGGCCGTCAACGGGATGACGTTGTATTGCGTTGATCGTTTCACAGGACGGATGGTTTGGGAACTTTTGCTGCCATCGATGCCGTCAGTCGGTCCGTCCGTGGATAACGAACACGTTTATGTCGGCACGCTCGACGGGAGTATGTATTCGTTCGAGTTGAAAAAGATTCGCGAACTTGCCCGCGACAATCGGCTTCCAAGTTGGTCGTTTCAAGCGACTCGCTGGCGATACAAGACCAGCAAAGAAATCACCTCGGCCGCTTACTCAACTGGCCGAT
>CAIJTL010000088.1 GCA_903823545.1 uncultured Planctomycetaceae bacterium | reverse complement strand
CGCAGCTACTGCACACCGCTGATTCGTGAGATCGACGGGCGGATGCAGATGATGCTCTCCGGTAGCAAATGTGTGGCGAGTTACGACCCGCACACCGGGAAGCAACTTTGGAAGCTCGATGGCCCCACGGAGCAGTTCGTCGCCTCGCTGGTCTACAACAAAGGCTTGATCTTCATGACCGGCGGCTTCCCGGATCATCACGTCATGGCGATCGACCCGCGCGGCAGCGGCAAAATTACGAACGAATCACACGTGAAGTGGCATTACACGAAGGCCGACAGCTACGTCCCGTCGCCGATCGCTTGCGGCGATTACTTCTTGATCGTCTCCGACGGTGGCATCGGCACCTGTTATGAAGCGGAGTCCGGCAAGATCCAATGGCAAGAACGACTCGGCACGCATTACAGCGCGTCGCTCGTGACCGCTGGCGGCTTGGTTTATTTCCTCGACGACAACGGCCTGATGAAAGTGATCAAACCGGGACCAACTCTGGAAATCGTCGCTGAAAACAAGCTCGGCGAAGAGACCTTCGCTTCCCCCGCTATCAGCCAAGGAAAAATGCTGATCCGCGGAACGGATTCGTTGTACTGCATCGAGTGACGCAGCCATTAGCGTCACCAAAAGTCGCGGCTACTTTCCCCTTGGTACTTCTCAGTGTCTTCCGTGTGGTCCGTGTCCAATACTCACTGCGATTGGACTTGATTGGACACGGACCACACGGAATTGAGCGAGATTCGGAGTTCTTGCTGATTCACTGAAGGAGATCACTCGATGCGATGGCCAGCGAACTTTTGGGGCGTCTTCTTCTTTCTTGCCACGATCACGATTGCCGCTCAGGCCGATGATCCGAAGCCAGCGTCAACACCGCTGCCGAAAGGCCCGCTCTCTCCGGAAGAGTCGCTGAAGCATTTGGTGTTGGCCGATCCGAACTTGGTGATCGAGATCGTTGCCGCTGAGCCAGAAGTGGTCGATCCGGTGGCCATTCAATTTGATGAGCATGGTCGGCTATGGGTTGTCGAGATGCGCGACTATCCGAACGGCCCTGAACCGGGTCAGCCGCCGATGTCGCGGATCAAACTACTCGAAGACAAAGATGGTGATGGCCGCTATGAGACGGCTCATGTCTTTGCTGACAAACTGCTATTCGCCACCGGGGTGCAGCCTTGGGATGGCGGAGTGATCGTCACACTGGCCGGCGAGGTCGCGTACTTCAAAGACACTGACGGCGATCACAAGGCCGATGTTCGCGAGACTTGGTTCACGGGCTTCTCCGAATCGAATCCACAACTGCGAGCGAACCATCCGACGTTCGGCCCTGACGGCTGGATCTATGTTGCCAACGGCCTGCGCGGTGGCAATGTGATTGGAATGAAGAAGGATTGGCCGCTCGTGGCGGACGCGTCTCGCGTCCAAGCGAAGGACGCAGGCAAAGGGATGCGAGACGCGTCCACCACGGAACCGCAACCCGTCTCCCTCACCGGGCGCGACTTCAAGTTCGATCCGCTCACCGGACGGTACGAGGCGATCTCTGGTAACGGGCAATTCGGGATGACGTTTGATGCGTGGGGGAATCGGTTCGTGTGCGACAACCGGCATCCGTGCCGGCATGTGATCTTTGAAGAAGATTTTATCAAGCGTTGTCCGCACGTCGCGTTTCCGGCAGTGGTCAATGACGTCATTCCGGCGGACGACAAGAACAAGGTCTTTCCGCTGACCTCGGCGTGGACGACGAGCAACCTGCACGCGGGGACGTTCACTGCCTCGTGCGGCGTGACGGTCTACACCGGCGACTGGCTGCCGGAAGAATTTCGCGGCAACGTTTTTGTCTGCGAGCCAACCGGCAACCTCGTCCAGCGAGCGATCCTCGAACCCGACGGTGTGACGTTCAAATCGCGGAATCCGTATCAGCGTAGCGACGACCGTAGCCCTGTCGCTCCGCGACAGGAACAGCCGAACGCTCCCACGACGCCTGCCGACAAATCGACACCCACCGGCCGATCCAAGTCCACTGCGCGCTCGGCTGACCTGTCGCGGAGCGACAGGGCTACAGAGACGCAAGAATTCCTCGCGTCGCGGGACGACTGGTTCCGGCCGGTCGATCTGCAAAACGGCCCGGACGGAGCGTTGTACGTCGTGGACATGTACCGCGCCGTGATCGAGCACCCCGAATGGGTTCCCGACGAACTCAAAAAACGCCCCGACACCTGGCTCGGAAACGACATGGGACGCATCTATCGCATCAGACCGAAAGGTGAACGAAAGAAATTTGATCCAGTGTCGCTCACCAATCTCTGGCACAAAAACCGTTGGGCCGTGATGACTGCGCTGCGGCTTCGAGTGCATCAAAAGGATTCACCTCATCGCAATGTCGATGATGCGACCATCGCAAGAGTCGTTTATGGATCTCCGCAAGTGGCCGACTTCCAGGTCACTTGGCCGCATGCCGCCACTGCCAACGGCCTCACACCCGATGAACGTCGCGACTTTTGGCGTAGTGTTCCTTGGCAGCATTTGCGAAATCCTGAGCCGCGTGTTCGCTTCGAGGCTTTGCAGGCGGTCGCTGCCTTTGGTGATTGGGGGCAAAAAGATTCTCGACCGGATTTTGCGGCTGAAATCGCAATCAGCGACACTGGTGATCCTTGGATGCGCCAGATGTGTGTCGGAGTGGCGGCCGATCATGCGCCGGTACTGCTGAATGAGGTGATGCAACGCTGTCACGACGGCGAACTCTGGAGGCAAGCCGGATTCGCTGAGTTGCTGAGCGGTCTGGGCGAGCAGGTCGGCTTGAGAGCGAATGACGCCGATTTGAATTGTGTCATTGCTCGGCTCGGTGAAAGCGTTCGATCTGCGGACCGAAGATTCGGTCGTGACCAACGCGAAAGCCCGGAGTTTGAAATCGCCGTTTCGGGGATGCTGGGGGTCGCAACAGGACTTTCACGGCGGGGACAATCCATCGCTGCCCGAAAAGATACCTTGTCTGAGATTGCCCAAATCGGGCTCGCCGAGACGACCCGCATCTGTGACAACGTCGCTCAAGTGCAGGAAGAATTTCCCACACGAAGACGATTGGCGATTCGCTGGTTGCGAAATGCGGAATTCGACGGAGATCGAAAGATCGGAGAGTCATTGCAGACTCTGGCCGAGCACTTAGTGGATCAGCAGCTCAGATTGCAGGCGTTGGACTCGTTTGCGTCGTTTACCAGACCTGAAGTCACCGCGTGGCTCATCGAGCGTTATCGCTCCGAAACTCCCGCGATTCGTCGGGCGATCTTGGCGGCGTTGTTCGCCTCGAAGGAGCGGCAACTGCGGTTGCTGGAGGCCATCGAGCAAGGGCAGATCGCCGCCTCCGAGCTGGACGCGGTGCGAGTCAACCAACTGACTCAGTCGAAGGACGAGACACTCCGCGAGCGAGCCAAGAAGATTCTCGCGGCGACGGCTCCGGCGAGTCGCAAGGAGGTGTTGGACGCGTATCAGTCGGCGTTGTCGCTGAAAGGTGATCCGCAACGAGGCAAAGCGGTGTTCGTCAAGAATTGCTCGACTTGTCACCGAGTGGACAGTGTCGGAGTGAATGTCGCCCCGGACATCTCGGACACTCGCACGAAGAAGCCGGAGCAATTGCTGATGGATATTCTCGACCCGAACAAGGCGATCGACGCGAACTACTTCGCGTATGCGGTCGTCACGAAGGAAGGGAAGACCGAGTCCGGCGTGATCTCGTCCGAGTCGTCGAACTCAATCACGCTCAAACAACCCGAAGGGAAAGTGTTGACGCTGTTGCGCAGCGACATCGAAGAAATCCGCAACACGGGCCTGTCGCTGATGCCCGTCGGAGTGGAGAAAAACATCGACCAGCAAGCGCTCGCTGACTTGATCTTCTGGCTGAAGAACTGGCGCTACCTCGACGGCAAAGTCCCTGCGACGAGCATCGAACCGAAGTAATTCACCGTCTTGGAAAACTCCAATCAGCAAGTGTTGAAAATCTTGTTGTCGCCAAACGATT
>CAIJTL010000087.1 GCA_903823545.1 uncultured Planctomycetaceae bacterium | reverse complement strand
CAAAATCTGTCGTGCCTGCGTGCCGGGGCCGTATGCGTCGAGCACATGCTTCGGTTCGCGGCTGACGTCGAACGCATCTTCGGCGTCATGTTGCATTCGGAACGAAAGCTCAAACGATTGAATGCGAGATTCCAACTGGGCGTCACTCGAACGTTGTTGTTGGTGTCGACGATTCAACGCTTGCAGCAGGTCAAGTTGCCGACGCTGTTGCGGAATGCTGAGCCGATCGTTGCGGATGTTCTCGATCAGCTTTTCGATCTGCGTGGCGTTGGTGTCGATGTACGTTCCTTGATAGACCCCCGGCAGAAAGCCCGCTTGCCAGTTCTGCGATTCCTGAATCGGATACCCGCCGGGACACATCGCGATGAAACCAGGCAAGTCTTGGTTTTCGCTGCCGAGCCCATACGTCATCCACGACCCGAAGCTGGGCCGCACGAGCCGAGCCTCGCCGCAATTCATGAGCAACAGCGATGGCTCGTGATTTGGTACGTCGGCGTGCATCGAGCGAATCACCGCGATGTCGTCGATGTGCTGCGCGGTGTGGTGAAAGAGTTCGCTGACCTCGATCCCCGATTCACCATACGGCCGGAACTGAAACGGAGACCGAAACGCGGCTCCGGTTTTTCGCTCGGTCGGGAGGTTCGTGACCGGCAGTTCTTTGCCGTGATACTTATCGAGCGACGGCTTTGGATCGAACGTGTCGACATGCGAAGGTCCGCCATTCATAAAGAGATGAATGACTCGCTTGGCCTTCGCCGCGAAATGCGGTTGCTTCGGCGTCAACGGATTCAGCCCGCTGTCATCGGCAGCGTTCAACGGAACGGCATTGAGCAGTCCCCCTTGTTGCATCAACGACGCGAGCCCCAGTGATCCAAGACCAAGTCCAGAACGGGCGAGAAGGTCACGGCGGGAGATTTCCGAAGCACGAATCATGATCGCTACTTTCCGATGGCTTAAAAGATGACGGGCAGAAGTGTCCGTCCTACAAGCTCTCGATCATTTGCGGGAGAGCCAAGCAAGTTATGTTCGCAGTCCTTTGGCTCGCAGAAGGCCGTCAGCCCACTCATGGTATTTCGGCGGGAGTGGTGGATTGGGGTCCTTCGTGTAGTCGGTATCGAGTTCATATCCAGAATCGTCGTAGACCTTATTCAGCAGGGTTTGCAAATCGAGCGTTGCATCGGGGTCTGGGCTACGCAGCGGAATTGAGATGATGGGTAGTCGATCCGGAAGGTGAATCGGCCAAATGCTTCCCTTCGGACGACGCTCAATCCTGGAGACATGCACGCGATAGTCGGCTGGAGGAACGAAGTCGCCAGTGATTACAGCTTCGCCACCGCGAAGCAGGTCAATCTCTACGTAATTTGCCGCCGAGCGCATCACTTCGTTCCGTTTTCGGCGGTAACTGTCACGCCCTCGCGCACCTGGTGTCTTGTTCGTAGGACTGATGACTTCAATCACGGTGACTACTTCGTTTGATTCCGCTTCGCGAATCTCCAGAAATGCTTCCTCGATCTCTTCGTCGAGCAGCGTTGTTGCCTCGACGGGTTCCGCAACGGCAACTCCGGAATGTTGCTCAATCTGCGGGCTGGTGCCGAATCGCCACGATTCGGGAGCTTCCACAACACGAACATCAGGAATGATCACGCTCCTTCCGGAATCATCTTGGTCCGACAGGTAAACTCGCAGCTCTGTTCGAGTGACGTACTTGGGACGCAATTGAGCGTTTAACGCGGCTCGAAT
>CAIJTL010000086.1 GCA_903823545.1 uncultured Planctomycetaceae bacterium | reverse complement strand
TCTCCACAGGACCGCTCGAAGGAACCAACAACAAAATCAAAACCATGAAACGACAAGCCTACGGATTCCGCGACCAAGAATTCTTCAAACTCAAAATCTATGCGCTCCACGAAGCCAAGTACGCTTTAGTCGGATGAATCTTCTTCTTCTTCTTCTTCTTCTTCTTCTTCTTCGCACGACACGCAGGTGATCGTTTGCCGTAAGTTGGCGGAGATATTGCAAGCTGCTCGCTGACGCGGTGCTTCTAGAATTTCAGACCAATACGTCCGATAAATCCCGAGGAGACGCTAAAGTCTTCAGCAGTACGCAACTCAACTTTGCGTCCGAAAACCCAGCCCCCTTCGATGAAGCCAGACGCCCAACGATTGCTTTTGCGCATACCGAGTACCGCTCGGTAATCCGACAATTCAACTTGATCTTTGAGAGCCATCGCCGACATCGTGCCGATTTGATACGACTCAACGTGGTATTCTGCTGACGCATATAACCAAACGTCTTCGCCCATGACGTTTCCCGCGTACCACTGAATTCGCGATTGCGGCCACATCAAGCGAAACTCCCAGCGATCATCCGGAAGCCAAACGACACCAGCGTACGGCACAACGCGATCGTGAACGCGGTCCCAAAATCCCGCACCCAATGCCACGAGTAATCGTGGATCGGCTTGCCAGAACAGAATCCCGCGTCCATCGAAGTTGATGGCCTCTCGGCCAAGCGACTGAGTGAAGTCGCTGTTGATCGACGGATTGAACGCCAACGAGATCGCAAACGGGCGATATTCGCTATTCAGCGGAGTTTCAAACTTGATATCCCAACCGAGCCGATAGGCTCCGCCCGGCAGATCAACTTGAGTGGGGCCTTGCCAACTGCGATATCCAAATTGGTGCTCAAGCGAAAAGAGCCACGGACTCCACCAAGTTGGAACTGTATGCAACAAGCCGAGATTGGCCTCGAAGACTTCAAACTTGCTGGAGTCTCCAGTGAGATTCGTTGGTCGTCCGGGTAACCAGCCCATATCGCCCCACAATGTGTACCCAAGGCGATACGGTTGAGGCCCCTGAGTTCCCCACGTACCAACTTCGGGGGCAGCGGTCGGTGGTGGAGTCATGAGATACGGAGTCACCGGAGGCGATTGCTCCATAAGAGGAGCAGACTGTTCTGGCTCATATGGAACTGAAGGAGAAGTCTGAATCAAAGGCTCAACGGGAGTCGAAGGCGAAAGTGGCGCATATGTCCGAGGTGCGTTGGTCGACGGTCTCTCAACATCTGCCATTCGGACACCCGCGTTCTGGGCGCGGATCACATAATCGCGTTGAGTTCGTATCAAACTTGGAGCAGGTGTCTGTGATCGCAACGAAGACTGTGTCGCTGAAATCTTTTCCCGTTTTGCTAGCGAATCGGTCTCAGCGCCAGGCATCAACGGCAAACTGTCCAAGACTTCATCAAACAGTGCATAAGGCTCTGCTCGCGAAAAGATTGCTGACGTTGGCCCCAATCGATCCGGCTGTTCGGCGGATGGGCTGGACCACGAACTCGACAACGCGAGCACAAGGCAAAGCAGCGAGGTATTCACGGCAAGACCTGTGGAAGGGGAAGAAGGGGACCGAAGCGTGTCGGCGGAAGGACTTGGCCGACGCGATTCGATGTGAGGGTGTGACTTGAATTGCGGTTTTGGCACAGATCCCAAAACGGGTCAACACCAATCGGCAAGAAGTGCCCGTTGATCGGCGAGCTTAGGGAAAAAATCTCGGGCCGTAGATTTGGCCTCAAGTTGGCTGATTAGCGTCGATAAATCAGGCCCACGGTGAACTCGCTATCGAAGAAGCGGTTCGTCCCATCACGGACCGGGAGGACACAGGCCGCTCGCAATTGAGTGTTGCGAGCGAGTGCCGCATTAAGCCCCAGCGTTACGTTGACGACGTCGAAGCGGTTCGCGGAATCGCCGAACGAGATCACTCGATTGGCACTCGAAACGGACGCCGCGTTGTTGAGGGCTGTCGTGTAGTGGACCTCGAAAATGCTCGCTAATCCATTCAGAAACTCAGCCTCTTCATCGTGCCACCACCAGTAGCCGACCGACGCGTCGAGATACAGCAGCGTTTGATCGGTCACACTGAGCGTTTGAGTTTTTGCACCATCAATGACCCTCACGGTGTTTCCGTTGGTGGGGGTATCGAGTTGCAGGTATCCGTTGAAAAACCAGGATTCATCAGGTGTCGCTTGGTAGGCCAAGTACGGAACGAGATGAACGGCATTGTTCCCTAGGTCGATCGTCGTTGGAGTCCCGACCGTATTGAATCGCTTCACTTCCAGGCTGCTTCCCGTCGGTGTACTGACGGCAAGTCCAAGAGCGAGTGCTTGATCGCTTTCGAGATACAACAAGTGTTTGAGGCTGATTACTAAGTCCCCGACTCCATTCGCGTCGTAGGCGAAGCCGGGAGTGGCGAGACTTACTTGGCTCGTAAATGGCATCCGAATTTCAATCGAGTCGTTGCCATCGAAGAAAGTCTTTTCGACTCCTAGGGTGAATCGATTGACGGACTTATCAGCCGAGCCCCCCGGACCTGTTCCTCGCGTTTGGAGAGCATTGTCAAAATAGTGGTAGAACCCGAAGACACGGTCAGTCGGTAACGCTCGAGCGTACTCGTTTTTGAAGCGTCGACTTCCTCCTGCGAGCGGCAGATCTGTTGTTGTTCGCCGACCATCCAACGATGTGATTTGAGCGGTTGTCGGAATAAACGAATCGCCGAACATGTCTGGCGTACGAGCAAGTCGACCAATATATCGCTGATTGCTGGCGGCGAACTGAGGATTATTGTTGTTGAACGGCTGAAGCTGTTCAGCAACAGGGGGGGCATTAGCCGGCGCGGGTTGCGGTGCCGGGGGTGCTTTGGGGGGCGCCGCTTTGTCAGATGTGCTCGGCCGCTTCGCGGGTTCTTTCGTCGTTTGTTTGTCTGTTTTTTCTGGTTTGGCCGCAGCCGGTTTCGATGTGTCTTGAAGCGACGCGATGAAGTCTTCTTCGTTGAGCTGCACCAAGGCCGGTACTGTTTTTTGTTCGATCGGTCGAACCGGCGATTGTTGCCGAAGGTCATCCGCGTGTGATGAGGTCGTTCTCGACAAAGTCACGCATGCCAGCAACAGCAGTGCAATCGTGCGCGACATCAACGAGGCCTTTGACGAACAAGACATACGGGGCATTAACGCCATTTTGCCCAATGAATGACTGTCTGAGATATCGGCCGAATCCAATGATCGCATTTGGATCGCATTCGGAGAATTCCTAATTCAGGGCCGCCAACAGCCGCAGTAGCTCAAATGAACTCCGGTTAGGCAAGAGGGGAAGTTGGTGACCGAATGCTGATTCGCCGGTGAATCACGCAAAACGTTCGCAGATTTGGGGCTCAAGCTATTTTTGCTCGCCAACCAAATGCTGAAGTGCGGCCGCGATGGTCTTTTGCAACGCCTCTACGGCGGGATCGGGAGCTGTTCCCGGCAGTTGCAACAACGTGTTCAAAATTGATTGTGCTTGGCGGAATTGAGCGATTGCCTCTTCTTGCAGACCGCGTTGAGCATCGAGTTGTCCCAAATTGACGAGCAAGCCGGCCAACTCTCGCGGATATTTTTGCACCGAAGGGTTCAGTTCGCTGAGTTTTTGCACGATTCGCAAGGCTTGTGAGTAATCGTCTTGAGCCGCCGGAAGCATTTGCGGATCAGCGGGAATCAAGTCAGCAAAATGATCGCCCCTGAGGCGATAACAGAGGCTCAGGAAGTATTGATCATCGAGGTCGCGAGCTTTCTCTTGGACCAACTTTTCCAGGAGTTCAATAGCCTTGCCGATGGTCACCTTTAGATTTTCAGCGTCACCGCGATCGATCGCCAAGTTGGCGAGGTTATGAAACCCTTTCGCCAAGTCGCGGCGCATCGCACGGTCTTTCGGCTTTTGTGGCAGAGTCTTTTCACGCTGCGTTTGAGCCATCTCGTAAAGCCGTTGCGCCTCATCAAAGTTTTTTCGCTGTCGTTCGACGACCCCGAGATTCATACGGCAATTCGCGTGGAGTCGGATCAAATCAAATTTGTCATCGACGTTCGTCGTTTGAGCGATCAAACCTTCTCGCAAGCGTTCGGCCTCGCGGAAACTCTCCGCGGCTTCATCCAATCGTCCGAGTTTCGCGGACGCTCGTCCCATCGCGTTGATCGTGCTGCTCAATGCCCGCGTTTGCTCTAACGATTTCGGCTGTGCTGCAACTTCCCTTTTCTGTGTTTCGCGGGCTTTCGCAAACCAATCGAGCGCCACTTCGGGAGTTTCCAGTTCTTCAAGAATCAGCCCCATCCGAAACTGCGTGATTGCCAATTCACTTTTTAAGGATGGATCATCGCCTCGTTGTTTCAAGAATTTTTCGTAGTAGTCACGTGCCTTCTTCAGCAGATCGTGACGCACTTCCTGCAAGCCGGGTTCATTGAGCAACCGCTCTTCACTGACGCGAGTGAAGAAGTCGTTCACCGCCGACATCGCTTCTTGAAAACTCTCTTCTGACTTCTTTCGAGCAGCCTCCGTTCGAACGTTACTGACACCCAAGGCCACGATCGCCACAACGATTGCCATGATCGTCGTACCGATGAGAGATGCTGGCAAAGGGTTTCGTCGGCTCCAGCGAAACGCTCGCTCATGCCAGCCAAGTGGGCGAGCCAGAATCGGTCGACCGTTGAGGTATCGCTTTAACTCATCGGCCAAAAACTCCGCCGATGCGTATCGCCGAGAGGGCTCTTTCTCCAGGCATTTCATGCAAATGGTTTCGAGATCTTGATCGACGGCCGGATTCAATTGTCGTAGCGGCACAGCGTCGATTTCGAGCACTTGTTGCATCGTCTGGATCCCGCTCGACGCCTGAAACGGCGGGCGTCCTGACAGCGTGCAATACAACGTCGCTCCGAGTGAATAAACATCCGCTGCCGCCGTCACGTGAGCCGCATCTCGGAATTGTTCCGGCGACATGTAAGCCGGAGTTCCCATCGTCTCGCCTGTCAGCGTCATCCCTTCATCGTCACCGGTAAGTTTCGCCAAGCCGAAGTCGGTCAACAGTGTCCGCCCCGTCGTTTCTTCGACAAGGATGTTTTGAGGCTTCAAATCGCGATGCAGAACTCCTTGTTGATGAACTGCATGAACCGCTCGACAGATCGGCTCGATCCAGCTTGCGGCCTGCCGGTTGTCCGCCGGATTTCTGCGTACCAACTCCGAAAGGCTTGGCCCATCGACATACCTCATTGCCAGAAAATGGCATCCCTCTTCGCAACCGACCTCATAGACCGCGATGAGATTGTCGTGACTAATTCTCGCCGCCGCTTCTGCTTCAATCCGAAACCGCTCGACTGCTCTTTGCCGTGAAGTCGATGCCATGCTTGCCAAGCGATCGGGGCGAATGACCTTCAAGGCCACGATGCGATTCATACTTCGCTGCCGTGACCGAAAGACGACTCCCATTCCCCCTTTTCCAAGCTCTTCGAGCAACTCATAGTCACCGAGAATCTTGGGGATTTCGTTTTGAAAACCGGCCGACGAAGAGTAACTCACACGACTGACTGTCACTTTTGTCGTGCGAGACGACGGTGTTTCGACCTGAGTCTCCGCAGTGACTTCATCATGTGCTGACGAATCAGTCTCTCGATGCGTCTCGGCTTTTGCCGTCGGTTTTGTCTCCGCTTTCGCTGTTGGCCCCTTCGCCCCAAAATCTGTCGAATCGCCACCTTTCGTCGGCGGAGTTTCGTACTGCGTCACCATTGGGTCGGATTCAACGATCGATACTCCCTCCGATTGAATCGAGCGGTCGCCAAACTGGTCGGAATATGGTTCTTCCATGCTTCCTGCCGGGGTTTGTTCGTTGTGACTCATTGCAATGCTCACGTTTCTATCTGAATTGATTGGCAAGCAGCTTAAGCGAGCGATTGGGGGCTGCGAATCCGAATGTTGGGCCAAGGCTGACCTACTCGATTCTGCAAACAGAGCCTAGCATCCGTCTGTCGTGACTCATCTCCTCAATGATCAAGGAAGTCATTGAGGCATTCATTCTCTCCATAGTTCGCGGACGCCCTATGTCGCTTACCCCAACCACATCGCAGCCTCCGGTGGATTTGGAAGTCAAAGATTTTCGAGTCATTTTCAAGCCAGTCTGGGAAGATCTTGAGGAAGAAGTCGGTCGTGAAAACCTTCGATTTCCCAAGGAAATCATTCTGCTCGGTGGTGCTCCGGGATCGGGGAAGGGGACGCACACCAAGTTTATTATGACCGCTCGCGGCTTCACTTGCCGACCGATTGTCATCAGCGAATTACTGACGACTCCCGAAGCGGAAAAAATCAAAGCGGTCGGTGGTATGGTCGGTGACAAAGAGGTCATTGGCCTTCTATTTCGTGAACTTCTCAAAGAAGAGTTCCGTGACGGTGCGGTCCTCGACGGCTTCCCTCGAACTCAAGTGCAGGTGGAATGTCTCAAGCTCCTAGTCGACAAGATCAACCAACTCCACAATGAGTTCGCCAATACGCCACTCGCGATCCATTTTCGCCGCCCCACAATTCACGCGATGGTGTTGTTTGTCAGCGAGAATACCAGCATTGCCAGGCAACTAAATCGTGGCCAAGAGATCGCAGAGCACAATCGCAAAGTGGCAGAAACCGGCGTTGGCAGGCTGATCGAACAACGGGCGTCAGATATGTCTGATGAAACTGTCCGACGCCGATACCGCATCTTCAAGGAGCAAACTTGGACGGCACTGACGTCGCTGAAGCAGCTTTACCATTATCACTTCGTCAACGCGGAAGGCCCGATTGAAGAAGTCGAAGAGAACATTCTCAAAGAGCTGCAGTATCAAAGCTCACTCGAACTTGATCCGCTCACGTTTGAGCGACTGCGATCGCTGCCGCTCGCCGATGAGATCACTCTGCATGCTCGGCAAGAGCTCGTAAAGCGGCTTGATAGCTACGAACTTGAGCACCCCGAACTTCTCATCCGAGTTGTCGAAATCATCAAGACCAAGTTCATCCCGATTATCACACGCCATGCGTTGTCTGGCCGAGCTCACGTCAATTCCGAAGACCCGATCTTTGACGATCCGATGGCGATATCAATGCTGATCGACATCTTCTCAGAAAGAGGCTTCCACGCTGTCGTCGACAAGCACATTCACGAAGTACCTGACCGAGTCGACCTCACAACAGGCAAGATTCACACTCGAACGAAGTTCATTTACCGAATCCAGATTCACTTCAAAGGGTCTAAGATCCGGAGAGGCTAATGGGGAAGGGGAAGTTGGAACTTCTCCTCCTACTGCACCGCCGCCAGCATTCCGCAGGCGCCGTTGATGTCCTGCCCGCCGCTGTAACGCCGTTGAACCGGCATTGCGAGTTCTTCTCGCAGGTAGTCGCGAAAGGCGTTCGCCTCTTCGCTTGAGGGACGCTGAAACTGTCCTGTTGGGTCATTAACGTCGATGAGATCCAACAAGATCGGCAAGCCGTTCGTCAATTCTGCCAGCGATCGAGCGTCTTCGCGACTCGTGTTTATTCCAGAAAGCACCGTCCACGCAAAAGTAATTCGCCTCCGAGTCGCCTCGTGGTAGTCACGAACCGCTGCAAGCAATTCCGGAAGTGGATAAACCCGTTCGATCGGCAGCAGACTCTTACGTTTTTCAGAGTCAGCGGAAGTCAGCGAGACTATCAGTCGGTAGGGATGTTTTTCTTCCGTGAATCGGCGAATTCCGGGCACGATTCCCAC
>CAIJTL010000085.1 GCA_903823545.1 uncultured Planctomycetaceae bacterium | reverse complement strand
GACTTTGAATTCAGAGCGTATTGAAGCGATCGCCCTCGCTGACGCTTCGGGGTAGTTTGGGTCCATGAATAATCCAGGCTAGCGCCCGGTTCTTGCAAATCTTGGGAAACCGGACGCTAGCGCGTTCCGGCTGATGGGCGACTCGTAACGACGAGCAAGAGTGCCCGTCCTACGAACTCACGACGCATTCGCTCGACCTCGTGACACACTCTCTGCGCGAGAGGGGCACCAAGGGGTTCGCCGAAACGAACACAACGAAACATTTCGGCGAAAGATGCGAGCAAATGCTCAAGCCACGGGGGGACCGCGCGGCGAGCTGGCCAAGTACCGCTCACAGAAGACGGCGGCTGGCGATGAAACGATGAGCGAACTCACCATTGTCTGAGAGACCGCGCAATCGACCGGCTTCGCCAAGGCTTGCGCGGTCGAGTAATACTGGCACGCGGCGCAGTTGTGAGGATCGTGGCCCAATGTGGCATCAGTCAGCGATAGCGCCGGCGACTTCGTGCCACGTTGGTCTAAAGTTGTATCGGCGTGCGAGTGCCGATGATGACTACAAGCATGTTTCTTCGCGGGTTTCGATTCCGTCTTGGCGTGCGAATGCGCGTGAACACATCCCGTGGTTGACGGAGAGCCGTGAGCGTGATGCAGCGCGATATGGAAACCCTGCCCCAACAAGTTCGGCAGACCGAACAATGTCAGCAGAGTCCAGACAAGAGCAGGATGTTGAATCCAACGGCTCATGGTTCGCGAGGTTTTTTCGGGTTTGAGGCGGAAAGCATCGCCCAAGGATTCCGAATCGAGTGTCCCACGTCTTCGCCTCGAAAGGCTCCAAGACTGAATGACGGCGAAGCCGCTCTGCTGGAATTCACTCGACGCGCCCGACCAGTCGCGAATCGGCCAACAGGATAGTCGGCCGATTCGCATTACGCAACTTGATTGCAACATCGTTGGTGAAATTTGTGGATTGTTCATGGTATGGACTGACTCATTGCGGCGAAGCCGCAACGTAGCCATCACGCTCCGCGTGATGAGCCGAGGGCACGTTCGATGTCTGATGGTCTTGAATCGCTCAGTCATTGGGATGTCGATTTAAATTTGGCTCGTCGCGCGGAGCGAGACGGCTACGGTCATAAGTCTTCCGAATACGCCGCGCGGAGCCGGCTGTAGGCGGCGGAGGCGGCGACCACGTACTCCTTCGCTTCATCGCGATCGCCCTCTCCGACGGCGTGTTCCAGGAATTCCAGTTTGTCTGCGAACACGCGAGCCTTCATGCGGTGATAGTCGCTCAGCCTTCCGTGGCGGAGATAGGCCCCGACCTGCAACCGGCGATTCCAACTCTCGCAGATCGGAATCCAATGCAGCGCGTGTTCGGCATTGCCGCTCAAGGCCGCCGAGAGCGCTTCCGTCTTCGCCAGATTCAATTCCTCTAAGGTCTCGGCGGGATCGGGATAGTAGGTGAAGCAGCCGACGATGCTCCCGGCGATGATGGTCAGCAGTCCGACCATCGCCAGCACAGGACCGGGAACGACGATGTCCCATTTGAGCGGCTTCGTGTTCGCCGCGAGGGCCGGTTGGCGATGCAGCCAAGTCTCGATCACCCAGCGTCGGTCCAGACATTTGAGGATCAGCCCCAGACAGGTCAGGCCGGCGAGGAACGCGGCACCGACCATCTCGTGCAGTTGAGTCTCCAGCTTGATGCGCCGCCAGATTTCGACGGGATAGCCTGCGACTGGTGGTGAGTTGGCATGAAAGGGCTGGCAGTAAATGTCGAAGGCATGAGTGTGATCGGACGGTTCGATATCGGTCGGGTACAGCGGACGTTCGATCCCATAGGAGAAGCCGATCACGATCAGCAACATTAGGCCGAACCAGACGAGGGACTTCTTCCAGCCATAATTCAGAAGCATCCAGGTCAGCAGACCGAGGTTCATGCCCGCTCCAAAGATCAACAGAATGAAGGCCGCTCCCACCGAGTTGCCATGCTGAAACATCGAACCGAGTTGTCCCATCGCCGTCATCGGCGTCGCATAGGCCGGAATGGCAATCGCCGTCATCAGCAGCGGCGAATACGGATTGTCGTGCCCCATCGAGCTTCCGAGGCTGGAAGGTGGCAGAGCCAGACTCAGCGCCGCCGCTCCCACGAGTCCGCAGAGAATCAGCCCCGCCGTGCCGCTGACGGTTTCCCGCGCCATGACGACCAGCACCGCCAGCAGTCGCTTGATGCCATATGGAGTTGCGGGAGGCTCTTCGACCGCGACTTCCGTGTTGGGAAACAGCCAGTCGAAGATGCTGCCAGAGATCGTGACGACGACCAGCGAACAAAACGCAAAGGCAATGATCGTGATCGGCTTGGAAAGCGTCAGGCCATACAGCATCGACAGCGGATCGAACAGCGGCGACGAAAGAGCGAACGCAAAAATCGTCCCGACCGCGATGCCGCTGCGACGCAACTGCTTCACGATCGGAATCACACCCAGCGAGCAACCCGGCAGCAACATGCCGATCAGCCACGACTGAAACAGCGAGGCCACTGTGTTCGACCCGAACAGCCGCCGCGTGTGCTGGTGTCCCATCAGCCGATGCAACAACCCCGTGATGCACAGCCCCGTAAAGATAAACGGAGCCGCCTGCAACGCCGATTGCGTGAACCTCAACAAACAGCCCCACAAAATCGCCTGTGACATGGTGCCCTCATTTTGGAGTGCGGCGATTCTTCGCCGCTTTTCTTTTCTGAGTAGCCACGCTCGCCAAG
>CAIJTL010000084.1 GCA_903823545.1 uncultured Planctomycetaceae bacterium | reverse complement strand
GGTCGTCCGCCTCGAATGTCGCTCGACCACGAGCGTGCTACAACGATGTCGTAGTCTCCTGCCTTCCAATCATTCACTGTCAACGGAACCGTGATTTCGCTTTGATCGGGAGTCAGCGTCAGCGGCGCTCGCCACGCGACACTTGCAGCAGCAGTCGGGCCGTTGATCACCACTCCCAACGTCGCGGGTGCGGTGGAGCGGCGATGAATCTTCGCGGGAATGTTTACTGTTTGGCCCTCAACAACACTGATCTCGGTAATCATTGTTTCGAGCGATGTATCCAACTGTTCGGCGATGACCGCACGGGCTTGAGGGCTTGCTCGAACGTGCATCCGATCGTTGTGAGCGTTCCCGTAAAGCGTCATGTATTGTGCCTCCCGCTCGATCACTCGCCCGGCTTGCTCAGTACGGCCAATGATTTGGAAGGGGGCAATCGTCCCAACTGCGGCATCAGCAGGGGCAGAAATCGTCAGGAGCAATCGAATGACGCCGTTGCCGTCATACGATCCATACCACGACATCGGCCAGTTTGCGACGCTCCCTTTCCAACCTGGTGGCAGTCCCTCAACTCGAACCGCGATGTCGCTTTGCAGCCCGTTCCACTTCAAAACTTCGACGATTAACGCGGCGGTTGTTCCCGGCCCCCAAATCGGTACGGCATCGGGCCATTGATAAAGCCGAAAGTCTGGGAGTAGTGGTTCGACCGTTAGCCGATACACAGACCGTGATCCTGCTGAACCATTAAGATCACGAATTCGAACGAAGTAATCGCCATCGGAAGTTGCTCGGAAATTGAGGCAACTGTCGTTTGAAATAAAATCGTGCGCACACTGCACGTTCCCTCCATACGCAGGACCGTCGTCGTTCTCGCTGAGCTTCTTTCCGCTGGCATCAAACACTTCCAGCAGCGAATCGACAGGCGAATTGATAAATCGCTGCGACGCCACTTCAAATCGAACCCCTTCGTCTTTCTTCAGCGCCATGCGATACCAGTCTTCATCGTTCGACGTCGTGAAGCGGCCGTTCGCCGTGCCCGGTACCGCAAGTGTTGTTGCTTGCGACCGCTCATTGTTGGGCTCAACTTCGAGCATTTCAGGATGCATGCCGCGCACGAACGGTAAATCCACGCCAGACACATTGATGGCTTCAAAGGCCGCAAACTGAGACTGAATCGTCCCGTCACGAATGACATTTACTGACTGCCGCGTTCCGGTTTCAACGTGGGCACCATCAACTTCCACCGACACGGAATCGCCGATACGTCCCCCTGCGGGAAAAAGACTCGTCGGATACGGTACGTCCCCGATCGTCAGCCGATAGACGGCATGATCGGAGCCCAAATATTGCAACGACTTCACCACCAACGTGTAGTTACCGTCCGCCGGAATCGTGGTGCTCAGTAGAGGATCAAGCCCCAGAGTGTCATCTGCGGCGGCGATCACTTTTCCACTCGCATCGATCAGTTCGATATTCGCATCGAGATATCCTTTGTTTGTGTTTTGAATGCTATCCATGCCATAGGCAACAATCGCCGCGACGAGCTTCTGTCCTTCCTTCGCAGCGAATCGGAAATGATCAACGTCGAGCGTCGGCGAGACGCGAGCATTGATAACGATTGGCAGTGTCACATCGTGAGCAGACTCAACCGTGTTGTTCGGTTCTTTCTCAACGACCTCCGGTAACGAGCCGACGAAGAAGTAACGGAAGTTCGTCATGCCGGCGCGCGGACTAATCACTCGGAGCATTCGCCGGCCAAGCGGAGCATCGGCCGAGATTTTGAGCGTCGCCTTCACGAAATTGTTACCTGCGGCTTCGACCTTTTCGACGCTAACTCCCGGCGGACCATCAACGACCACCGTAACACCGCCAGTAACTCCATCCTGCCCTCGCAATTCGATATCAATCGTTTCCCCGGGCCGTCCGCCAGCCGGAAATACGGACTCAAGATGCGGAATCGGATATTGCAGAATTTGTGCGGAGACGAATGTCGGCGGCAGGATCGCCATCGCGACCAAGACTACCGCATACGCAACTGGATTCAGGAAATCGTGCTTCCGGCTCGATGTCGCGATCAAAGGCTTGCTCCCAAATCAAACTGCTTTCTCAAACGGCGTCCACTGGTTTGGCGAACTCGAATTGAGATTCGACGCACCGATTTCAACGGCTAACTGAGCGCTTCGAGAATCGGCTTGCCGTGGTAATTAACGAGCACGGGGCGACCATCGGGAGTGTGGTACTCTTTCGTGCTGTCGATACCGAGTAGACGATAAATCGTTGCGGCAAAGTCGTGCGTGGAATGCGACATGCCAACGGGAAATGCGCAATTGCCGTCAGTCTGGCCGACGATCGTCCCGTGTTTTACGCCAGCACCGCTCAGACAAATCGTACTTGTCGGTGCCCAGTGATCTCGGCCCGCGGCTCCATTCACCTTCGGAGTCCGACCGAACTCGCCCATCCATACGACGAGAGTCGTTTTTAACAATCCTCGTTGATCGAGGTCTTCCAGAAGTGCGGACCAGAATTGATCCACATTCGGCAGCCGACTCTCTCGCAAGTCTTTGAAATTATTCTGATGAGTGTCCCACCAATGAGTCTCGACGGTGACGAATCGCACCCCAGCTTCGATCAGTCGACGTGCTAGTAATGCAGACTGACCAAACCGATGCCGCCCGTACCGATCACGAACTGCTGCTGGTTCTTCATCGAGCTGAAATGCTCGCTTCGCAGACGACGAGGTGATGAGATCATACGCCTGTTGATAAAAGCGATCGCGATCAACCAATGGTTCGAGCTTGCGATCGGTCAGACGTTGCCATTGATCGAGTTCGGCCAACATCGTTCGGCGTCGAGAAGTTCGATCTGTGCCGACAACATCGGGGATCGACACATCTTGCACTGCAAACTTCAGTTCGTTGGGATCAGCCTTGATCGATAACGGGCTATAGGCCGAGCCGAGATAACCCGATCCCATATATCCCGCCGGTTTGCCCGTCAACACAACATACGGCGGCATGCTGTTTTGCCAACCTTTCTCACGACTCACGACCGACCCGTAAGCAGGATAGATCAATGAATTGGCCGGCTGGCCGCTCGGATCAGGCCGTTGAGGATAGCCGGTAAGCATGTAGTGATTCGCCGCTGTGTGATCGCCACTCTCGGTGTGGGTCACTGAGCGGAGCAAGCAAACCTTGTCCATTTGCTTGGCCATCAACGGCAGATGCTCACAAACCGGAAGTCCTGGCAGCGCCGAATCAATCGGTCGGAACTCCCCTCGATACTCAGCGGGGGCATCGGGCTTCATATCGAATGTATCAATATTGGACGGCCCGCCCCCCATCCAAAGCAGAATGCAATTCACATCCTTACGCGTCGACCCTGGTTGCGTTGCTTCGGCCTGTAAGAGCTGCGGTAAACTCAATCCAAATGTCGCCAGCCCGCCCACTCGCAAAAAGTTGCGACGATCAACCCCGCCACACGTTCGTGCCAATTGATTACCGAGTGAGAACATCAGGAATCTCCTTTGGAATCGGGCGAACCTAAGGTAACACCGGGAAGATTATGGTCAAATTCATTCCGAGAATGATACAGAGTTATTGGAATGCTGACCGGACGCGAACAATTCATCTCTTGCCCCCAATCACATCACATCATTTCTGATAACGCTTAACTCGACCTAAAACCCGACGCGTCACTGATTGGAATTTTCTCAACGACGCCACAACAATACGTCCCCACCGAAAAGCGTTCGGCCCCTTTTGAGACGCCGGTCATCGCCGGCCAGAACAAAAACAGGACATCATGGACACCGCGAAACTGATTCTTGCTGGTAAGGAATACGAGTTCCCCGTTGTTGTCGGCAGCGAAGGGGAAGTGGGCATCGACATCACGACCTTGCGAGCCAAAACTGGAGCAATCACGCTCGATTCTGGCTACGGCAATACAGGTTCCTGCAAAAGCTCAATTTGCTTTATCGACGGTGAGCAAGGAATTCTGCGGTACCGGGGTTATGAAATCGCCGATTTGGCCGAACATGCTTCGTTCGTTGAAGTGGCTCACTTGCTGATCTATGGCGAGCTTCCCAACAAAGACCAGTTGGCAACGTTCCGCGAAAAGCTGACACGCCACAGCATGATCCATGAGGACATGAAGAAGTTCTACGAAGGCTATCCGCCAACAGCGCATCCGATGGCCGTGCTCAGTTCAATGGCTGCTTCGCTTTCAACTTACTACCCACCGGTTCCAGGCGAAGACTCTGATCAGCACATCATCCGCCTGCTCGCAAAAACAAAGACGATCGCTGCCTACGCCTACAAAAAGTCGATCGGACAACCGACGATTTACCCGCAAAACGACTTGTCGTATTGCGCGAACTTCCTCCGGATGATTCATGCTGTTCCGTGTGAGGAATACCAAGTCAACGAACTTTGGGTCAAAGCGCTCAACAAGTTGCTGATCCTGCACGCCGACCATGAGCAGAACTGTAGCACATCCACAGTTCGAATCGTCGGCAGTAGCCAAGCCAATTTGTATGCAACAATCTCCGCAGGCATCTGTGCTCTGTGGGGGCCGCTGCACGGCGGCGCTAATCAGAGCGTCCTAGAAATGCTCGAACAAATCCGTAGCGACGGGGCCAACTACAAGAAATATGTCGACATGGCCAAAGACAAAAACAGTGGCTTTAAGCTGATGGGCTTCGGTCATCGCGTCTACAAGAACTTCGATCCGCGCGCGACGATCCTCAAGAAGACCTGCGACGAAGTGCTCGGCCAACTGGGAATCAATGATCCACTTCTGGACATCGCCAAGAAGCTCGAAGAGGTTGCGTTGAACGACTCGTTCTTCATCGAACGAAAGCTGTATCCGAACGTTGACTTCTATAGCGGCATCATTTATCGCGCAATGGGCATTCCGACGAACATGTTTACGGTCATGTTCGCACTCGGTCGCCTTCCTGGCTGGATCGCTCATTGGAAAGAGCAAAACGAAGACTCCGGCAGCCGTATTAATCGGCCACGGCAAGTCTACACCGGCCCAACCGTTCGCTCGTTCTTACCGATCGAAAAACGCTAAAAGTTGGTTGATCGAATGAATCAGTTCACGCTGAAGGCGGGAGGAAAGCCACCGGTTGCTCCTGCCTTCTGGCGGCGATTGTGCTGATGTAGATGACTCAACACCAGTTCGCGGCGGAGATCAACGTCAGTCTCCTCCAGCAATAGCCTTGCGTCATCGGGACTCACTCCCAGCGAATGTGATATGACGTCACATAGTACCCCGAGCGGCAACTCCGCTTCGAGAAGCTGGTGCAGCAACGGATCAGACTGTAACTCAGGTAAAACTTCGACGGCGCTCGTTAGTAGTTCGCGTTGTCGCTCTCGGCGATCAATCGTCGTCAGGTGCGAGTATTCGTCCGGAAGCAAAGTCAATTTCGCAACACGATAAGGTTCGACACCGTCGATCTCATACTCAACTCGTGCACGCGACAAACCTCGCAAAGCCAAGTTGTATCGTCCATCCGACAATCGCTCTTCGACGGCGATATGTCCCAGACAAACGATCGGATGAATCTGAGCTAGCTTCGTGTCATAGCTGGCTTCCCAATTCGGTTGCAGCAACGCCATCGCAATTAGGCGATCACCGTCAAGCACATCCGAAATCATCTGGCGATAGCGTGCTTCAAAGATGTGCAACGGCAACCAAGCATGTGGAAAATGGACTGCGTTTGGCAACGGAAACAACGGAGCCTGGCCTGAAAATTGGCTTAACTCCTCCGAGACCTCAAACAAATCGCTCATGTGTTTTCGTCCTGCGGAATAGGAATTTTCGGAACGAGTTCGTCCCGTAATTCGATATCGGTGGGATAACGATCGGTATGGTTGAGCAATTCCTGAAAACAGTCCTGATAGGCCATCAGAAATGAATCCAAATCGACCCCCATAAAGTTCGGTCGGTAAGGTTCAAGTCGGCCGCGCGCCGAGTCGTATAACTTGCGAGCTCCGCCGAAGTTCTCATTGCCAAAATGAAACAATGAGACTGAAACCTGAATCAGTCCTTGTAGGAATTTCTTTTCATCGCCGACGGATTCTGACCACAACTCCTCCCACACATCGTGGGCATCAAAGAATTCCTCCTCGTTGAATAATCGCAGTCCTTCGAGGTACTGCGGCGGGTATCCATCCGACATGAATTGGTCCTTTGTAATTTGTCCGTCGTCAGTTGTTGAATGCAAATGAGAGTCATACGAGGCTGTCGAGTGCCGCTGACCACTGACAAACTCCGTCAACTTGCAATCACCTTCGCGTTCCCCCAAAGTGATT
>CAIJTL010000083.1 GCA_903823545.1 uncultured Planctomycetaceae bacterium | reverse complement strand
TGCTCCACCCTGTCGGCTGACTGGTAATCGAGACGTCGTCGATCGTGATCGTCTCGTTGTTAGCCATATTATTACCAGCACGAAATCGAATCAGCGTGTTCGCGGACTCATAGCCCGAAAGACTCTGCGTGATCGTCGATGCGGAGTTCGAACCATTGATTGTTCGAATCGTGGTCCAACTACCGCCTCCGTTGGTGGATACATCGATCAGCAACGTGTCGCTCGACTCCAGATTTGCGCCGGCATAGCTGAAGCTCAGCTGCGGATTTAATGCCGCACTGAGATTGGCACCGCGATAAAGGTTGCCATCCGTTGAATTGTTATTAAGGGGATCCCCGAGGACCAATGCAGACCCGCTGACCTGAATAACGTTAGTGCCCGCGGATGTGGTCCAGCTACTACTCGTCCAACCCGAGCCCCCACTCAGATTGTTGCTGCTGAAGTTGTCACTTGCGACCGTCGTCGCGGAATCGGATGCGTCGAGATCCAGCGTCGGCGCATTCGCCGCACCCGCAACGGCGGCAACGCTTACCGTTGATGTGACCGTATTCGAATTCGCAGCACTGTCGTTCACGACAAAGCTGACGGTACGCGCCGAGGTGTTCGGATCAGTCGAACTGTTTGAATACTGAACCGCACGCAACGCAGCCTGCCACTCCGCAACGGTAGCCGAGTTTCCCGCCGATGAAAGGCTCATCACACCAGTCGCGGAGTCGTAGGTCCCCTGAATATTCCCCATGCCGGACGAATTGGTGAACCAGAGCAAATCCTGGCCGGACTGGAAACCACCGGATATTGAAACTGTCGCCGTCGATAAGGTCGTGTTGTCCGTGTCGGTAACTTTAATGCCTGTGTTGATCGCAGCGGCGGCACCATTCTCCGTGTAACTCAGCGTGGATGAATTCTCCAGAAGCGGAGCGTCATTTCCTGGAGCGTCGAACGATATGTCATGCACGCTAATCCGCTGCGCGGAAGGATCAGCAAGCTGGCCAGACTGATAGACGATCGTGAGCGATGTAATCCCGCTCTGCCCACTGAACGAGAACGTCGCGTTTCCGGTATTAGTTGAGGAACTCTTAAGTCCGACTACAGTATTTGCACTGGCAACCTGAACCGTCGTTGAATCAACGACCGTTATTGCAGTTGGATTTATTGTTGCCCCATTATTGGCTGTGACGATAATTCGATCGACAAAGCCGGACGAGTCGATATCGAAAATGGAAAAACTGATATTCGAAACACCACCTGAATAACCGGTGAAACTAACCGTCATGGTGATCGCCTCGTCCCCGATCACGGTAGACGCATTGAAGTTCGCGAACATCTCGAACGCGTTTTCAACCGGCGAGAGACCTCCAGAATTCGAGGTTCCGATTGTTGGGTTACCCGCCTGCAATCGGGCCGTGTCTCCAGTGAGGGCTATGCTGACTGTTCCACCCGCCACCGAATTCGAACCTGTCAGGTTCCCTGCGGTCCAACTGGCCGTGTCCCAGTTAAGCGTGGCGAGCACGTGCTGGAACGAAGTCTTCACGGCATCCGTGAATGCTATAGAGGTTTCAATATGGCCGAACACTTGCTCCAGATCCCAGTCCCCCCCCAGCGCGGCCGCGCCGGTCAGGTCGTCCGACGAAGCGACATCGGCCCCCGTCAGCAGGCCGAGTTCGACCGTCGCCGAACGTCCGATGTCGCCCTTACCAAAGTCGCAACCGTAGACGAGGATGTCCGCATCCTTCGACAGGTGTTTGCCAATTTCCACGAGTTCCTGCGCATAGACCTTCGCCATGCTGAGCTCGGTTACCTTGGCGGTACCCAGTTCCAGCATGCCTTCAGCACCGTGCGACACGATGTGGATCGCATCCACATTGGTCTCGTCCCGCAGCGCGGCGACGATCTGTTCAATACCGTCCTTGGCCGGGTCGAGCAGCACAATGCGCGCGCCAGGATTGACGTCTGCAATCAGGGTCTGATAGTCCTCGACCGAGGTGTCGATGAAGACAATTTCATTGCGCGCCGCAACCGCGGTGCCGTCAGACGGAAGCTCCAGCGCGCGATCCTGCGCTGGCTTCGCATTCGTTGAATCCGCGGCAGGCTTGTCCGCCGCAGCTTGTGCCCCTGCTTTCGCTTCAACTGCAGTGGCCGGTGCCTGGACAGCAGGCGCTGCAAGCTTCGCATCGATGCCCGCTGCCGGGACCGCAGCATCCTGATGCGCCGTGTCCGCATGGACCACATGTTCGACGATATCGGCACCGAGGGCCGCATCGAATACGACGCGTGGCTCGAGTGCCAGGGAGCGGTTGCGACGCCTTGATGTGGGCGATTTCCGGACGGCCTTTTTCTTGTC
>CAIJTL010000082.1 GCA_903823545.1 uncultured Planctomycetaceae bacterium | reverse complement strand
GTTCTCTGCACCTTTGCGTTGAAAAGTCCCTTACAAAATTTCGACTCAACTTGAGTGTTTACTCTTCTTTGGCCTCTGGCTTCATCCGTTTGACTTGGCCCATCAGCGCTTGCTTGCGAGCTTCCAGTCGCAACAGCGTGGCTCGTGAATGTGCGTGCGTGGAAACGAAATCACCGAACGCGAGGGCCACGATCCACAGGATCACGCCGACAATGCCGATCCACAAAATCGTCGGGAGCAACGGGCCTTGGTTCCAAACGACGGGTAAGTCGGCAATCGGAATCAGCAGGCCAACAAACGCGATCAACCCCGACGTTTGCACGCGACGTCGGAAGCGACCTTGCAAGTGGCGAAGTTCGCGCGGATCGTCGATGAATTCTTGCTGCTGCCGTTCCCACATCGTCCAGTGAGATCGCATCAGCACGAATCCAAACGCCATGATGCAGATGCCGACAGAGCAGGAGATGAGGTCGAGTTGCATAGCTCGTGTCTCAGGACGACCGACTTTGAGGTTTACGTTTTCTCTGCCAAAAACACTTTGATTGCCTCGACCTGTCGGTATTCGCCGCGAGTGCCACACATTTGGCCGTTTTTGAACCAGCCGGTCCAGCCGAAGCGGCACAAGTGGGCGGAGTAATAGACGTCGTAACGGTCGAAGCCTTCTGCGAGTTCGATCCAGATGGCTTCGACGCGAAGTTTGTCGCCACGAGTCCCGCAATATTCGCCGTCACCCGCCCAACGAGTATCTCCACGCATCGCAACGTGTGCTTTGTAGCGAATCGAAATCCCTTCCATTGGTGGTTGCACGCGGACGGCGAAGCCTTCGATCCGTTTGTGAAAACCAGACAAACCAATTTCCGTCAATTGCGGACGCCAATCCGTGTCACCGTTGTCCTGCACGTGAGCCATCGCTTCGAGTTGAACTCGTTTGCTCGGTTCAGGAAGTGACTGATTGGAAACCCCCGCTAAGTCACCACGCATGAAACCTTGTAGATAAGCCTCCGTCTTTTCGCGGATCATGCTTAATCGTAACGCGCGTGTGGCTGTGTCACTTGTTTCAGCGGCAGCCATTTCGCCGAACGCTCGAATCAGTCGCACGATCTGCGGCCCCAATGGCGTACCGCTGCCGCGTGCCGAGACGAAGTACTCATCACACCAACGAGCCACTGTTTCAAATGAGGCTACGGTTGATGTCGAATCGTTGGTGTCTCGGTCCATATTGGCGAATTCCATTCCGACGAAAATGAGGCGTTGCGTACTGCAAAGCGAAACGTCCCATAGGTGAGCCGGGTGGCGTTAGCCCCTGGAACTCGCTGATAAAGAGTCCGGAGGCTGATGTAACCGGCTCACCTATGTTGACTGACAGACTTATTCAGGCAATCGCTCGCGTTCGACTTTCGGGAAATCGCCGGTGCAGGCCTTCATGAACTCAACCAGATCGGCCTTTTCTTCAGGCTTCAGATCGAGTTTCTTGATCTTCGTGCTGAGCCATTGGTTGGCGTGGCCCCCTTTGTTGTAGTGCTCGACAACCTCTTCGAGCGTCTTCAAGCCGCCGTCGTGCATGTACGGAGCGGAAAGGGCGACGTTGCGAACGGTCGGGGTCTTGAAGGCCCCTTTGTCTTTCTCATCCTTTGAGACTTCAAAGCGACCGAGGTCCGGCTTATCGATGCCATCACCGAATCCAACTCCGAGGTTATGGTACTTCTCGTCGGTGAGATTCGCTCCGACGTGACATGCCGTGCAGGCGGTTCGTTCGGAGAAAAAGAGGTCGCGACCACGAATGGCACTTGCAGACATCGGATGAGCTTCGGCAGCAGCTTTCGCGGCTTGATACTTCGCATAGGATTCGGCATCGTCCTCTTTCAGGCTTTCGAGGTCTTCGGGCTTCATCGCCAAGAACGGACGGACCGCTTCGTAGTAATCGAACGGAGAAGGACCAGTGACAATCGCTCGTTCAAAGGTGGCGATCGCACGGCCGATGTTGTCGATGGTGACTCCTTCATCGCCAAAGATCACTTTGAATTGCATTTCGTAACCAGCGATCCCTTTGACCGTTTCGACCGCCTTCTCGTGAGTGTTTCCCATTTCGATCGGGTTTTGAATCGGACCGACAGCTTGAGCTTCCAAAGATGCGGCGCGACCGTCCCAGAATTGTGCTCCACTCAGAATGCGGTTGTAACTGACCGGTGAATTGCGTCCGCCCATTTGGCCGTTGATTCCAACGCCAAATTGAGTGTGCTTGGCGTAGCCTTCGTCTGGGTGATGGCAGGTCGCGCAGGCAACCGTGTTGTCTGCCGAGAGTCGCGTGTCGAAATAAAGCTGACGCCCTAACTCGATCTTCGCGCGTGTCATCAAGTTGTCCGCAATTCCCTGGACTTGGTTTGAGCCGACTGCCAAGCCGAGTGGCAATACAATTTCGAGCGGCAGATGGTTCTCAGACTTTTCGAGCCACGCTTGAATCTGCTC
>CAIJTL010000081.1 GCA_903823545.1 uncultured Planctomycetaceae bacterium | reverse complement strand
GCCGCGCGGTGCGCCGCATGGCGGCTTCGCCGCGCTATTCGACTTTCATGATTCCGTCCTTCGCCAACCTGGCAACTTCATCCGCTAACAACATCCTGTCGAAGACCAACGTGTGCCCGATGAGGCCGCGGTAGTAGGCGTCATGGAAGTAGAAGATTTCCGCGCCGAGAATCAGCGATGGAACGATCGCCGAATCGGACGGGAACTTTTTCGTTGATCCCTCGCTGACAAGTTTGCCGTCGAGGTACAGGTTGATGTGCCACTGACCGGCAGAGGGCTCGGCGGTCATCGCGACGTGAGTCCAGCGATCCGCTTCGATCTTCGTTGGCGATTCGATCACGTCGTTGACGTTGATCCGCGCGGCGAGCTGATACGGGGCCTTCTGGCCGTGCAGGCCGAGGATGAAGCGGCGTGCCCCGAAGCCGATGACGTCACCCCTGGCTCCATGACCGCCTTTACCCATTTCGGCGGCGGGTTTGATCCAGGCGGCGAGCGTCACACCCTTCATCGGTGCTCCACCGCCGTGATGGCCGGTCAGCGCGAGCGGCAGCGTGTCCTTGTCCGCATAAGCCGAGTGTCCGAGATAGAAGCGGCCGAGTCCGCTGTCGCGACGGTAGTCTTTTCGGTTTGTCAGATTGTCGGCAAAGCGAATCGCTGGGCGACCGGAATCAACGACCCAATCGAGGTTTGCCAGGTCGAGATGGTCGAGTGGAAAGCCACTTTCGCGGGGCGAAATGCTGGATGAACTCGCGTGGTTGAAGACGAACAGGCCCTTGCCTTCGAGCATTCGGTAATCGGCAATCGCACCAACCGGCGCGGATCCGAAGCTCGGCGGTTGATCGTTCGGTTTCGATGCGAACTCGGCGGGCGGCGCTTCGCCATCGGCGAGGCGTTTGAATTCGACATCGGTGATCAGCATCTCACCTGTGCCCGAATTACCGAAGGCGATCGACAGCGAACCGGCATCCTCCGGGACGTCGAAGACAAAGCCGGTCTTCTTCCAATCGAATGTGCCGTTTCCGACGAAATGCTTCGCCGTCGCGAGCGGCTTGTTGGTCTTGGCTTGAACCGCTTCGAGTTCAATCCGTCCGCCAGGGCCGTGAGCATTGATCGACTTCACGAGTACGGTGACGACGTAGCGGCCTTTGTCGAGGCCGACGGCTTGCGGGAGGTCGGGTTGGAAACCCATCCTACGGACGGGCAAGTTTGCTTTGCCAAACGACGCGGGGCCGAGCTTCATCGCGAAGCCGCTTCCCGCGCCACAGTTCTTTTCGAGTTCATACGTCGGTCGCGTGTTGTGAGCCGTCATAAATGGCGTCCGGCCGTAAATCCACGTTTCGCTCAGCGGCACGAATTGGCGGAACGTCAGCTTCGGCCACTCGTCGGCGAAAAGGTAGTGATGCTGCGGGTCGAGCGACGGCGAGTCGTAAATCTTCGACTGCTTGAACAGCGACGCGGCCTCAGCCGCCGGGATGCCGGTGTAGCGGTACTCGACGCGGAGCTTCGTGCCGGGCGGAGCGGTCTCCGGCTCGAAGCTGACGCCGGTGTCATAGAACGCTGCACAGACCGCCGTGTTCAGCTTGCGAGTCAGGAGCTTCGCCGAGTCCTTCGGATCGCGATGCCAGTCATGCTTAATGCGATACTCGACGCCGGGGACGACCGGGACTGTCTCGCCATGCCGCCCGAACCAGACGCGCTGGCCGCCGTACATTTCGAGATCGTTCTGCGGACCGGGGTCGATCGGGTACACCGGCCGATGATACAGCTCGCCGTTCTTCCGCTTGGCGATCAGATACTGCCAGCGAAACGGATCGAGCGGCGTGTGATGCTCGAAGTCAAACCCGTACCGAAAATGAAATGGCTC
>CAIJTL010000080.1 GCA_903823545.1 uncultured Planctomycetaceae bacterium | reverse complement strand
TGCGTTCCTTCGCGTCCTTTGCACCTTTGCGTTGTAAGCCACTCAGCATGAGTTGCATGACTCATGCAAACGGGTCGGGATTCTATCGGTCAACCGTTTTGAGGGGTACGAACCGCAGACTGTTTTGCGTCCGCCGCCGACAAGCGAAAATCTCCTTCTTGACCCCCGGAAAAAAACCGACCTATGATCCCGGACGACGTGTCGGAGACCGTCATGTTCGTCGCGGATGATTTCGGAGCGATGGCCAACAACTGGCCGTGCAATTTTGCCTGACCGAAGCAGCCGTCATTTGAAGGAACGTTTTCCATGAAACGCTTTGGTATCGCCTTAAGCATTCTGGTTTTGATTTGTGGCGGCATCGGCATGATGTTCGCCTCGAAGTTGATCATGATCCGGAACAGTTGGTCGCAGAAAATCACCAAAGCGAGCGAAAGCCTGATCGCCAAACGCAAAGAAGCGACCGATTTGGAACGACAAGTGGTCGTCGCCAAAACTGCGTTAAACACGGCGGTCTTCGATTGGGAACGTTATTGGAATGGCGTCGGTGTCGAGAAGGGTCGCCAACCTGGGGCCATCGGGGTTGGGATTGGATCGACTCAAGGTCTCGCTCAAGGAACCGTCGTTTACGTTTTTCAACCGTCGGCGGACGGAGCGGGTTCGACCTACGTCGGTCCCTTCAAGGTCGCTGCTGTCCAAGAGACTCAAGCGGCTCTCACTCCCTTTTGGCGAATACGTGAAGGAGAGGACGCCAATTGGCGTTACGGGGCGAATTGGCGCATCCGCGCGAATGTCCCACGGCAGCACAAAACCAAGTTCTCAGACTTGGAAGGGATGCTGGTCAAGAAAGATGAACTCCTAATCGACCAACAAAAGAACTTGACGATTCAACAAGAGGCCAAGAAAAGTGCGGAAGAGCATCTTTCGCTCCGCCAAAAAGAACTCACCGGTGACCCAGAGTTAGCTGCCAAGAACGAGAACCTGGAGCGATTTATCGTTGAGGGTTACCAAAAGGCTGTCGCCGAATTAGAAGTGGCACGCGATGAAGTGCAAGCGATCGTCGATGAGTTGCGACGCCAAACCAAGCGCACTCGCGACCGCATCAATCAATTGAGTACGGAAAACGAGAAGCAAGCCAAGCAATTGGATGAACCCCAGAAGACCGCCATGAAGCCGTAGACGTAAACTGAAACTAGCACGACGCGCCAGCGAGTGGTTGATCTTTGTAAGAGCGTCACCCCTCGCTAGCGCGTCGAGCTTGTGTGAAACATGGCTGCGGTCACGAACATTAGGCTCCCACTGTTATGGGTTTCGAGAACCGCGATTATTACCGTGATCCTGATTGGACTCCGCCGTCTGCCAGCAGTTCGCGAGGTCAAAATCCGATCTGCCGTTGGATCATCGGGATTTGCGTTGTGGTCTTTATTGGCCAGCAGATTCAATCGCTGGAGGTCGCACGCTGGTTGGCATTGAACTCGACCGAATTGGCTCACGGTCAAATCTGGCGACTGATCACTTACGCTTTTTGCCACGGAACTCCGCCACAGCCGGGACAACCAGAGTCCAGTTCGCTGATGCACATCGTTTTCAATATGTTCGGTGTGTGGTGGTTTGGTCGGCCGGTGGAAGATCGCCTGGGGTCGAGAGAATTCCTTGGGTTCTATCTGGCCGCCGCGCTCTTTTCCGGATTGGCACACGTCGGTCTGGAGGCGGTCTTCCTGAAGCGTGCCTCGATCACGGTGGGGGCTTCAGGAGCCGTCATGGCCATCATGGCGATCTACGCGATGTGGTATCCGCGTCAGCAGGTCTTGTTGATGGCTTTGATACCGATCGAAATTCGTTGGTTGATTGCCTTGCTGGTTGCATTCGACACGCTTCCGATTTGGTCGGCGTTAGCGGGTCATCAAGTACATGACGGTATCGCTCACGGAGCACATCTCGGCGGCCTGCTGTTTGGATTCTTGTACCAAATTTTTGAACTGCGACTCACTCGTGGCTTCGGCTTTGGTGGTGTTGGCTCATGGTTCAAAAACAGACAGCGACGTCAGAACGTGCGGCTCTACACGCCTGGTCCAGAAAACCTAGATGAAGATGAACTCAAGGAAAAAATGGATGCCGCTCTGCAAAAAATTTCCGAGCAGGGTGAAGCGAGCCTGACACCCCAAGAACGCAAAATCCTCAGCGAAGCCAGCCGCCGCCTGCGTGACCGTACTCGCTCATAAGCAGCGGTTCGAGAACGGGCAGGTCAACGTTCCCGCCGGTTGCCTCCCGTTGCAGGGCTAACAGAGTTAAGCAGCGTGCGGTGCTAACAGTGTTAGGCAGCACGCGACTTAACACACCAACGTGATCTGACAAATCTCAACCCAATTGATTGACTATCCCAGTTTTCTACGGCATTCTGTCCACCCACAAGATTGATCAGACACTAGAGCAGTTCCGAATTAGGCTGCACACTGCTCAATAAGACTGTTAGGCAATCAAATACATGGCAAAGACAGAATTCTGGAATCAATTTGGCGAAACAATACTCGAGTCGCCCCATTTGACATTGGCCGCCTTTCTTGGACACGATCAGAGTATCGCCGTCGCCAAACAACACTCAATCCACTTCCCGAAGACTGCAGATTTTCAAATCGATCCCGCTTATGACCCGAACTTTCACAAGCTCGATCTTGATGAAGAGTCACTTAACAGTACTTTCCTTATTCTCTGTATATCAGCGTGGGGTGCCGAAGCGCTCGTGCGCGCAGTCAATGCATGCTCCCTTCTTCAATGTATGCACCACTTTTCCTGCTCATCTAACCTCAAATCGCTCAGGAATGATGCTGCGTTTACGCTTCAAACATTGATTGACATGCCCACTATGGAAGTTCGACAAAAAGCATCTGGGTTGCTGCGGCAATGTCAGAACACCTATCGACCACACGAAGATGATCCTAATTCTGACGAAGCCCATCTCGCATGGTTCCATTTGGGGGCTCCGTGGTTTGGGTTGGAAACGGCACTTGGTAATATGGGTGCTCGTCGCGATTGCGGTGAAACTGAGCCTGCACCATCTAATTCTACATGGTGTGCTCGCGAAACCGTGTGGCCAGACCGCGCATTAGATGCAGCGGCTCACTGGTCGTCACACGCAATTGTTCGAGCGACGATTCGATCAACACTCGTTGCCTGGGCCGTCAGTCATGGCGATACACGATAATGCCGAACCAGCCAATGCAACCGAGCGGCGAAGTCGGGTGTTTTCAAATGGCCAATCTCTCGTCGCCGCCGGGTGATTGGTGTCGTTGTGATGGTCAGGTCGAGGTTATTGGCGCTGACCTACTTTTCTGACTCAGTTCGTTTCTGCATCGCATTCCACAGGGCATCGGCGAGGGCTTGCATTCCTTTGTCGCCGGGATGGCCTGCGACGCCGGGGTGTTCGATCTTTCGTTCGGCGCGAGCGTAGTGTGATTCGTCGAGGCCGAGCTTGCTGATGTCGACGAAGGTGCCGCCTGCCGCTTCGCAGGTCTTCTGCATGAGTCGGTCCTTGTCGGCGTCCTGCCAGAATTGGCTGCGGACAAAGAGCCGGGGCTGACCGTGCTTCTTCAGTTCCGTAAAGAGATTGGCGAAGGCCGTTTCGAACTGAACTTTGGTCTCGTCGGTTTTCGGCGAAGAGGCGTTCTCTCCCAGCGCGATGATGACGACATCCGCCTCGAACGAGAGTTCTTCTTTCAACTCGTCTGCCAGCTTGTAGTCGGTCAGGCGTCGCTCAAAGTCGGCGATGTTTTTGACCTTCACTTCCGGCTTAGCGCCAGCGGCTTTCGCAATCTGGCTCGTCAGCAAATGGACGTAGTCCTTGTCCTCGGCACTCGCGGCCATACCCCAGTTTCCCGTCCAGCCAATCTTTGGAGCGGGGCCGTGCAGAGTGATGCTGTTCCCCAAGAACAAGACCTTGTCGACACGCTGCTTGCCGATGTGCAGCCCCTTCTGGGCGGGTGCATTGGCTTGAGTCGTCACGGTGACAAAGTCGCTGGCAGCCAGCGGCAATGTGATCTGGATCACACCGACCTCTTCTTGAATGATGGGAAGGGGCCCGTGACGGACAGACTCGACTCGCGTGACGGGCTTGTCCGTTTTCAGTCGGAGTTCAACACGATCGAGCGGTTGCAGCGTGTGGTTGGAAAGCGCGATCAGCACTCCTTGTTCGCAACGCAGTTCGACCGCGTCGATGAGCGGCGTGTCGCAGATCAAAGACGGAGTGAGCTTTGCCAATCGGACGGGAGTGAGATGTCTGTCTCGAATGCCCGCCGGATAACGCCACGGATTGTGCGAACGATCGAGCAACTCGCGATCGGCAGACGCGATCGAACTGGCGGTGCTTGGAGCGGAGACGCTCGCGCTGGTGGCGAGCGGTTGATCGGCGTTCTCGGACGCCGCGCGAGCTTCGGCGAGTTTTTCTTTGGCGAGCCGCTCGGTGTCGGCCTGCTGTTCGAGTGGGCGTCGCGCCAGCAGGGCGGGTTTGATGTAACTCAACGCCGGCAAGAAGCCGGTCACGATGA
>CAIJTL010000079.1 GCA_903823545.1 uncultured Planctomycetaceae bacterium | reverse complement strand
TGCCTTGCCGAAGCGACCGGCGAACCTCCCGCTTCGTTCGACGCTCCGCACTTCTTGCGTCTGCCAACGAAGGAAGCGGGCAACGTCAATGAGTCTGTCACGCCGCAAGAATGACAGCGAATGTGAGTAATCTATCTCTTAATCATGAAGCACTCTCTCACATCACTTCAACGAGCCGCACAAAGAACGACGACATCGTTGTTACATCTGCTCGGCTTGGCCACACATCGTGATCTGCGCCGAGCACGAACACGGCAGGCTCAGACTGTGAGTTGGTTAATCGAGAATAGTTTCTCACAACAATCGCTGATGGCGAATTCTGGCAAGCGGCAAATCATTGATCATTCTGCTCATCAGCCGCTGGTTTCAATCATCATGCCGACCTGGAATCGAGCCAGTGTGATTGATGAAGCGATCGAGAGTGTGCGTGCCCAAGATTATTGGAATTGGGAATTGCTCATCGTTGATGACGGGAGCACGGATCACACTGCTTCGGTGATCGAAGCGTTTCGCGATGACTCGCGTATTCGATTTTTCGAGGAACCACATCGGGGAGTTTCAGCGGCTCGTAACCAAGCGTTGCGGGAGGCTCGCGGCGAGTTCGTCGCTTATTTGGACTCTGACAACGGTTGGTTCCCGTACTTTCTCAGTCGGGCCGTCGCCGCGCTGGAAAAGGACCGCAGTGTCGAATCCGTCTACGCTGCTCAGCTTGTTGAGGACGCACATAATGGCGAGTCCTATGTGCGAGCGGTGCCATTCGACCGAACGCGATTTCTTCAATACGGCGGAATCGATCTCAACGTCTTCGTGCATCGAAAGTCGCTGCATGACGAATTGGGCGGATTCGATGAGGGGATGACTCGGCTCGTGGATTGGGAATTGATCGGTCGCTATTCACAGCGATCAGCACCGATGTTGCTGCCAATTCTCGGTGGTCGGTATTTGGAACGTGGTTCCGATAGCATCTCTGCACGAGAGAGTTGGCGGGACAATCGGGAGTTGCTGAGACAACGTCAAAAGCGTTTGCTGGTACTTTCGGCTCCGCGACCGCTGCGCGTGTTGTGGGCCGTATGGAATTATCCGCAACTCACTGAGACTTACATTCGATGCGAATTGGCCGCGATGCAGCGATGGGGAGTCGAAGTGGAGGTGTGGTCGGAGATCATCGACACGAAATCTCCTTATGCGTCAGACATTCCCGTGCATCACGGAACGCTCAAAGAGACGATCCAACGGGTGCGACCTAATGTGGTCCATGTGCATTGGCTCAACAAAGGGAAGGACTATCGTGACGTCATTGTTCGTGCCGGTTTGCCGATGACGGTTCGAGGGCACAGCTATGAGTTCGCTACGAAGTCCGTCAAGAAATTGCTGAAAGACGATGCGATCCGTTCGGTCTATCTGTTTCCGCATTTTGCGAAGCAGATCAAAGCGAATCACAAGATTCGCCCCATGACTTCCGCGTTCAATGAGGCTTGGTTTTCTGCGACAAAAAACAAAGATCGCCGTTTGGTTCTCAGGACAGGGGCAGGCAAACCAACGAAGGGTTTGGAGTCGTATCTCGAAATTGCGAGCCGCTGCCCTGACAATCGTTTCGTGTTGGTACTGGGGCTTCTGCCGAACCACGATGACTATGTCGAACGGCTGTTGTCGTTGAATCGTCAACTGGGATCGCCGGTCGAAATCCGACTCAATGTCTCCAATGAAGAGACTGCGGAGTTGATGCGAACAGCGGGAATCTACCTGCATACCTACGGGGATGAAGAGCCATTCGGAATGCCGGTTTCGATCGCTGAGGCATTGGCAACCGGGGCTTACACGATGGTTCGCGATCTTCCTGGTGCGAGCGAATATGTTGGCTCAGCCGGGGCGTTGTATCGATCGAATGAAGAAGCCGTGACTTTGATTCAACGCACGTTGAATTGGTCAGGCGATGAATGGTTGGCTCAGCAAGAAGTGGCGTCGACCTATGCCTATGAACGCTTCGCGAGCGAACGAGTTTTGCGTCCGCTGCTAGACGATTGGTTGGAGATGACGAACGGTGAGTGTTTCGCTCCCGGATTGGAATGTGCTTGGCAACCGCAACGCGACCAGCCTCGTGCCGCGTGAGCTTGATATTGGCTGACTTCGATCATGCTTACTTTGGTCGCTGTCATCTTTTGCTGCATCTTGAGGATGAAGCCAGGGTGCAACCTTTTCTGAACAACAAGTTGTTGTGGTTGCTCTCCGGGGATTACTCCACCGGCCCGTCCCCGCGCCGCATTTGGAACGGTTCGCTGAGCACAATTTGGGAGATCAGCGTTGAAAACCGGTAATCGTCGGACGCATGATTGCTGAGGACTTTATCAACCGCGCATCGGTCGTAGTATTCGAGTCCACGGCCAATGGCATAGGTCATCAGCTTTTCGGTGAGGCAGCGGCTGAATTGTTTGCTGCGGCCTTTGAGGATCGCGATGAGTTCCGTTGAGCCATTAAATTTTTCACCGCTCGGCAACACGCCTGACGAGTCGACTTCGTGCTGACCGTCTCGATCGCGCCAACGGCCGATCGCGTCGAAGTTCTCAAAGCCAAAACCGAGATCGTCCATCTGGCGGTGACATGAATTGCACATTGCGTTTTCACGATGCAGCTTCAGTTGATCACGCAAGGAAGCATCCGGCTTTGCCGCTTGAGTCACTTCCAGTCCAGGGACGTTTGGTGGCGGTGGTGGGGGCGCTGTTCCAAGAATGTTTTCCATAATCCACTTACCGCGTTTGACTGGCGAAGTTCGTCCTGGGTTCGACGTGACAGTCAGGATGCTGGCTTGCGTGAGTAAGCCAGCACGGCCACGGACTTTTTCGAGCGAGACCTTTTGGAACTCGTCTCCTTTGACTCCGTCGACTCCGTAATGCTTCGCAAGCCGCTCATTCACGAACGTGAATTTGCCGTCGAGCAATTCCAAGGTGCTGAGATCTTCGCGAAGGATGTGGTCGAAGAACTTTTCGGTTTCACGCCGCATGTCGTCACGCAGTTGTGTTGAATAATCCGGGAACTTCGTCGGATCGGGCATCAGTTCATTCAGGCTGCGCAGGTTGAGCCACTGAATGGCAAAGTTCTCGACGAGCGCTTTCGAACGTTGGTCCTTCAGCATTCTTTTGACTTGTTGCTGAATGATGTCTGGCTTGCGAAGTTCGTCGCGTTCGGCCAGCGACAACAGTTCGTCGTCGGGCATTGAGCTCCACAAGAAGTACGACAGCCGAGTCGCCAGCTCAAACGGGCTGACTTCGTGCTTTGCTTTTGGATCATTGGGATTCGCGTCTTGCTCAATCCGGAAAAGAAAACTGGGCGAGCACAAAACACCCTGTAGAGCAAACTGCATCCCGCGCTCGAATGTCTCACCTTGAGTGACAGCCATTTCGACGAGAGGCACAAATCGGTTGATCTCATCGTCAGTAGCCGGTCGGCGAAACGCTCGCCGCAAGAACGGACGAAGGTTTTCGCGAGCGGCATCAACGAGAGGTTTCGTGGCGCTCGGTATGGCGACGATCAACCTGCGATGCGATGCGGGTAAGTCGTCAGGCTGCACATCAAGTGGGCCGACGACTTCGAGCCAATTCACATGAAGGTTACGGTCTTTGCCACCTTGCGTGGCCTTAGGATCGTAAAAGTCATTGGGAAACGCGGCGGAAAACTGGTGCGTTCCAGCTTGGACCGTCATTCGGAATTCAAACTCATCGACGACTTGCTGTCCCTTCGCTTCAAATGTGTGAACCGGTTTGTCGTCGAGTTTAAACGTCATCTTCGCGAGTTCGGTACCGGCTTGATCGGCCATGGCCTGTGCTCGCAGGAGGTATTCGCCCGCGCGAGGGAAGAGATGTTCTGCGGTGACTTGCCCGTCAGAAACAATGGCCCAGACATCACCGTTGTCGTGAGCGCCTCCCTTTGGTTTCAACTTTTTACCGGCGAAGCGAATCTTCTTCGCCTTTGTTGGGTCGGCTGAATTGATCGTCTTCTCGCTGATCTTCTCCGCGGCATCGAGATACTTTTCCATCAGCAACGGCGAGACCGACAACACGTCGCCGATGTTATCGAAGCCGTAACCAACATCGTCCGAAGGAAAGTCATCTGCCGGACTGAAGTCGATGCCGAGCAGGTCGCGAATCGTATTGTTGTATTCGACGCGATTAAGGCGACGGACGGTGACTCGACCGGGATCGCGATTGATTTTGCAGTCGATATTGAAAAGTTTGTCGTCGAGCCAAGCTGTCACGGCGAGAAATTCGTCGTGAGTTGGACGTGCTCGCCCATCTTCGACCGGCGGCATTGCTTCGATTTGCAACATTGGGAGGACCTTCTCCCAATGTTTGCGTCCTTTCAAAACAGACGCTTCGCTATCAAACGAGTGCAATGCAATGCCACCTTCGGCGTTCTCGGCTCCGTGACATTCGACGCAGTACTTTTTGACAAACGGGGCGATCTGCTGTTGATAAGTGTCCGGCTTTGCCGCGGCGAGTTGCTGTGGCTCAATCGCGCCAGTTCCCCAGATCACGATGCTGATCATCACAATCGAACCGAAACCTGCGGCGCTCCATAACGGCCACAAACGACGAGCAATGCCACGTGCGGGCCGCTTTGTCGTTCGTGCCTTCTTGGCGGTCGGGCTTGCGGCTCGTCGGATCGGTAAAGTGTCGAGATCGTCACTCGATGCTCGACGAACAGTGGACTCAGTACGTACTGACGGCTGGCGAGTTCTGCGCACGGGTTGCAGTTCTTGAACCACATAGGCCGCGCCGCAATTTTCGATCGGGCAGCGTCCCTTTTTTCCCACATGCTTGGCGCTCACCTTGAAGGTCGCTCCGCATTCAGCACAAGTAATCGCAACTAATTGAGTGGGTTGGCCAGACATCGGATTCACAACTTGGCGGGAGAAATACGGAAGGAGAGATGCGAACTTCGTAAGAGTCTACAACGCTGAATGAGGTCACGACAGCTTCCTGTCGACAACCGATGCGACTCAGTGACGACTCTTCCGGATAACCATTAGACTGCGCGGGATGTTCGGCGAGCGTCTGACTCTGGCTGTACGACGGATTCAGGTCGCAACGACTTTTCGGCCCTCCGAATTTCCTGACACTCACTTCAACGGACGATCTTCCAAACTGCTCGTCTCTCAATCTGGTACGTTCAATCGCCGCTAGTTTTCAAAGCGATTTTGTTGGTCATTCCGAATGAAACAAGCTGCCACGTCACTCCGATCTGTCGCTGGACTCTCCCTGCTAATGGTGGGGCAGATGGGACTGCAGTTTGCTTTTCAGGTTCTATTGGCGAGGCAATTCGGTGCTCGCGCGGAAATGGATTCATTTCTCGCCGCATTGACGTTGCCGCTTGTCATGAGCGGCTTGCTGGTTGGTTCTTTGGCGTCGGCCTTTGTGCCGGTCTACATCGAGACGAAGCAACGAGCTGGCGAAACTGCCGCTTGGACGATGGCCGTGCAAGTCACCTGTTGGATGTTCTTATTCACGGTCGTGCTCTGGAAAACGACGACTTATTTCGCGGAACCGTGGATGCGTGCTTTGCATCCGAACTTTGATGACGAACAACTCTGGCGTGCTGAAGAGCTTCTTCGCACGTTAGCCAGCATAGTCATCTGGAACACGCTGGGCGGATTGGCCCGCGCGTGGAATCATTGCCTTGGTCGATTTGCCGTAACCGGTTTCGCAGCGTTGGTTGGCAACGGCGTGACTTTGGGTGTCGCTTATTGGCGATCGCAGGACGGTGGCCTCGACGGAGTCGCTCAAGCGGTGAGCATCGGCGCGGTCATCGCCTTTGCGATGCAGATGCCGTGGGTCAGTCTCTTCTCGCGAGGCTGGCCAGTGACACCGGAATCGCAGACTGCTTTACGGCGATGTTTTGTCTTGATGCTCCCGTTGGTTTTGGGGCTTGCCTGTAACCAATGCGATCCGCTGCTTGATCAATATCTGGTTCCTGCATTGCCCGGCGGTGTGTCGCATTTGGGGTATGCCACTCGACTGGCGGCCGCCGTGATGACGCTGGCAACGAGCGGCCTCGCGGTCGTCGCGTTCCCTGCGATGGTGCGACACGCGACTGAACACGATAACGACAAGTTGCGAATCGAGATCGCCGGAGCGTTGAAGTTTCTCACGCTGTTATTGATTCCCGTCATCGTGGCGTTGGCCTGTTTTGGTGTGCCGCTGATTCGCGACCTTTTACAAAGAGGTCGCTTTACGGCGAGCGACACAAAAGAAGTGGCGAGTCTGTTGGTTCTCCTGTGCGGCATGATTGTCGGTGGAAGCGTCGGCGAGATCGCTGCGAAAGTTTTCTATTCGAGCCAAAACACACGCACGCCGGTCATCGTCGGACTGATTGGGTTTGCGATGGGTGCGATGTTGAAGTTGATGTGGTGCCGCTCGTGGGGAGTGACCGGATTAGCGGCTGCGACCTCGATCTTCTATCTGTTCAACGCAGTGGTGTTGTTGGCGTTGATCACGTGGCGGTTGGGACGAGGAATCTTTCGCGGAGTGTTAGGGACATTGGTTCGAACGTTGATCGGCTCAACCGCTGCTATGGGAGTCGGGAACTTTGTCTTGAAGACCTCGTTACCGTTTCCCTCACTCATTGGTGGTCTCGCGGGAGGGGCGACGTTGTTGTTCGTGCTCGTTGTGTTGCGTGATGACATCGCATGGCGGGCTTTACGAATGGTGATTCCCGCTCGGACACGGGAGCCGCAAACGTGAGTGACGCCTCGACTGCGAATCTGCCATCTGCGGATGACGTTGAATGGGAAACGGCCGTCTGCCCATTGTGTGGAGAGGATCGTTTTCAAACGGACTTTATCTGTGGCGATTTGCTTTATGGCTGCCCGGGCGAATTCAAGGTCGTGCGTTGCGAACGCTGTCATCATCGTTTCTTGAATCCTCGGCCAACGCGCCGTTCAATCGGCCGATTTTATCCGAGTGATTATGGCCCGTTTCGCGGTACAAAGAATGAGGCATCGGCCCGACCTACGGAGGTGCGTGCGAGTCGCTTTTCGCTCCGCTCATGGAACTGGTTGAAGCGTTTGGTGCTCTGGTGGATCGACTCGCGAGCGGCACCGCTTCCGGAACCTGGCGAACGTGAGCGAAGGCGAGCGTTGGAACTCGGCTGTGCTCACGGTTCCTACGTGGAGCAATTGCAAAGGGCAGGGTGGAGTTGCGTCGGTGTTGAACCTGCCGCCGAAGTCGCTGCGAGAGCAGCAGCAAACGGATTCGATGTGCGAGTCGGATCACTGGAAGAGGCCATTCAACAAGAGGGCGACCGACCATCAACGTTTTCACCAATGAGTTTCGATGCCGTCATCGCCTGGATGGTCGTCGAACATCTTCACGATCCCGTTTCGACGTTGAAGATCGTTCGCGAACTCCTTGCACCGGGCGGCCAGTTGATGATCAGCGTCCCGAATTTCGGCTGCTGGGAGCGCCCGATTTTCGGACGCTATTGGTATGCGTTGCAACTGCCGACTCATCTTCAACATTTCAATCCGACATCGTTGCGTCAGTTACTCAGCGCGACTGGTTTTGAGTTGGTGGAATTGATTCACCAACGAAACGTTAACAACTTGATCGGTTCGGTGGGCCTGTGGTTGCGAGCCTTGTTTCCGCGATGGTCGCTGGGCAATCGAATGATTCGTTGGACTGACAATCCTTCGGCACTCGGATTGTGTCTGCTGATGCCACTGGCT
>CAIJTL010000078.1 GCA_903823545.1 uncultured Planctomycetaceae bacterium | reverse complement strand
TGGACCAGTCCCATTTCTGGTCCTGAATATGGATCTTTCCTGATTCATTTTCCCGAAAATGGGCTTGTCATCTTCACCATTCTCAGCAAGTAAGGGGAGATTCACGATATGGCACCGCATCGGGGTTTTGAATTGTGGGATCGAGGGATTTGTCATCACGACGAATTAGTCTTAGGCCAGCGATCTTGAAAAATATGGGGGTTAGAAAAAATGCGACTATCAGCCCTCCGAACGCGATGTCAGTGATCAATCCACTCGCCGGTCGATTCACTTCAGGATGTAATGGAAGATAACGGACATCTACGAAATCTCCTTGTTGAAATGCTTTGGAGGCGTGTCCGCTGTATTTCAAATTGGCGATTGAAAATTCGTATGACGAATTATCACTCGACCTAAAGGTGCAAACCGCCTGGATTGCGGCACCATCTTTTCTCAATCTCAGCGCATCGTAGCCATCTGACACTTTGCCCAAACAAAAACATAGCAACGACAGAGCTGCTACAGCGAATACACATTTCATTCCCCAACCTGAGTCTGGGAGGCTTGTTGAATCAGTGGTGTCGATCGAGGTCATTTCAACTCCTTATTAAAAAGGCCAAAGGTTAAACATTACTCACTCTTTGAATCCCCACGCGCGAAGATGCTGGCCACATACTGCAACACGTCGGTCGCCGACTCTTCGTTGTAGCCGAAGTTGCGGATGAGGCGGCTTTTGACGATGTCTATCTTTTCTTGAGTGTCTTTGTCGATGACATTTGAAACGAGGCTCGTCAGCTTGATCGTGTCTTTCTGGTCCTCAAAGAGTTTCATCTCCAGCGCCTTTTGCAGGCGTTCGTTGGTCTTGTAGTCGAACTTCTTGCCGTCGAGCGCCAACGCTCCGATGTAGTTCATGATCTCGCGGCGGAAGTCGTCTTTGCGAGTTTCCGGAATGTCGATCCGCTCTTCGATCGAGCGCATCAGGCGTTCGTCCGGTTGCTCCTCTTCGCCGGTGAATTTGTTCTTCACCCTTTCACGCTGCGTATAGGCTTTGACGTTGTCGATGTAGTTGGAACTGAGCCGCATCAGCGCGTCTTCGTCGGCGGCGATCGCTCGTTGAACTTCGTTCTTGACGACGTCGGTGTACTCGTCACGCACGACGGAGATCAGTTGGCGATACCGTTCGCGGATCTCTTCGGCTCCGACCAGCGAATGATGTTTGAGGCCGTTCTCCAACTCCTTCATCACCATAAACGGGTTGAGGCTGGTTGCGGACGGATTCACAACCAATGCGTTGCTGATCTTGTCCTGGACGTAGCGCGGGCTGATGCCGTGCAGGCCCTCGGCTTTGGCTTCGCGGCGGAGTTGCACGATGTTGTCGGTCGTGAAGCCGGGCAACGTCTTGCCGTTGTAGAGCTTCATCTTTTGCATGAGGCTCAGACCGTGATGCTTCGGTTCTTCGAGTCGCGTGAGCACGGCCCACATCGCTGCCGTTTCGAGCGTGTGCGGGGCGATGTGTTTGCCGCGAACTCGCTTTTCGTTGTAGTCCTTCGTGTAAATCCTGATCTCGTCCGACAATGTCGTGACATACGGCACGTCGATCTTGATCGTGCGGTCGCGCAGAGCTTCCATGAACTCGTTGGACTGGAGCTTGCGGTACTCCGGCTCGTTGGTGTGGCCGATGATGACCGTGTCGATGTCAGTCTGAGCGAACTTCTTGGGCTTGATCTTGTGCTCTTGCGACGCGCCGAGCAGGTCGTACAGGAACGCCACATCGAGCTTCAGCACTTCGATGAACTCAATCATGCCGCGGTTCGAGACGTTGAACTCGCCGTCGAAGTTGAAGGCTCGCGGATCGGACTCGCTGCCGAACTCGGCGATCTTGCGGTAGTTGATGTCGCCGGTCAGTTCGGTGCTGTCTTGATTCTTCTCGTCCTTCGGCTGGAAGGTGCCGATGCCGATGCGGTCTTGCTCGGAGAGGAAGATGCGTTTGACGACGACGTCTTCAATGACCTTGGTCCAATCGCCGTTGTAGGTCATCAGCCGTTCGCGGAATTCATAACGGCACAGCGGACAGAGCTCCCCCGCGAACTCCAGCGGATATTCGTGCTCGCCCACTTTGCCAGATGGTTTGCGGTTAGTCTCGATGAAGTCTCGTACCGAGTCTCGCTGCGCATCGGGCACGAGTTGCAGCGGCGATTCGTGCATCGGGCACCACGTGATGCTGCTGTCAGCTTCTTTCCAGCCAAACGAATACAACGCACCGGCATCAGTTCGGCTGTAGCGTTCCAGCCCGTGTTTCAGTTGTCGCGCGATCGTGCTCTTGGAGGAACCGACCGGCCCATGCAGCAAGAGAACTCGCCGCTCGCTGCCATACTTTAGCGCAGCTGATTTGAAGACGTTGACCAAGTCCATCAGCGTCTTGGTCAGGCCAAAGATCGCGTCGTCGCCGCCGTGATCGGGATCATCGAAGAAACTGTACCGGATCAGATTCTCTTTCGAGTTCTCGACCTTGTAAGTGCCGTAAGACATCACCATGTCGTACAGCCGTTGATAGGCCGTGCGATTGACTCCCGGTTGCGTACAACTGATGTCGAGATAATCCGAGAAGGTGCCGACCCAGTGCTCTTGCCGGAAGGCTTCCGGGCTATGTTGTTGGGAGATTTGTTGAAGAAGTTCGCGACCAGTCGCCATAGCACCGTTCCTTCAAAATGAGAAAAAGGACGTGTTCAGGGGCTAGCTGCTTTGTCACATCTTGATTTTCGGGTACGACGGACTTCCAGTCCGTCGGTAACCGTCGGAATCGACGGACTGGAAGTCCGTCGTACTGGTTTCAAGCAACCCTAATTTCAAAGTGTGACAAAGCACTAGCTGCCGACGGCATGACTTGCCGACAGCTGGGTGTCGATTCGTCTGTATTTTTGCTCGTCAGTGGTCAATCAAGTTGCGTCAACAAATTCAAAGCTGCGTATTTCGGCCGAACGGGAGACTCGAAGGTTTCGTCGTTCACGAAGCAATCCGCGACATCGTCGGATCTATGATTCCTTCACGACGCTCCGAGACAAGCGGGAATCTGGCTAATCAGAAGGACAAGACGTCTCACGCAAGCATGGAATGTCGGGAATCACACCGCAGGACATTCCAAAGACGTGCGGGTCCGACCATCCTTGGCCAACTCCGACTTGTGAGAAAAGAGCTGTGAGGGTGACTCGCAAGACGCCTCTTCCTGCTGGCCTGGGCGAGTCCAGTGATTGGAAAACACACCACACATCGAACGGGCGGGATTATCACCACAAGTGACATTGAGGCAAGACGAGTTTTCGCGACTGACCGCTGACGGACTCCGTACTCAAAGACAATTGCGGCAATCCACGCGGTTTTGCGACGGGCCAAACGCAATCCAACTCTTTACGCCAAACGCTGATTTCTAACGTAGAGTTGAGCGTTCAATGGTCGTTCGTAGGATCGAGCCTTCAAGAGAACTCCGCGAGATCAGCTAGCATCATGCGTCCCATTTGGTGGCCATTCATCATCACTGCATTGTCCGTCGTCACCGCGACGGCTCGCGAGACTGCGCCCTCGGTTGAGGTGCGAAGCGGCAAAACCGTCATGACCGGCAAAATGCTCGCTCAGGACAAAGAGCGCGGGACATTACTCGACCGGATCGGATGCCTGCATGAGATCGACTTGAATACCTCCAAGTTGAAACCGCTCAACGGCAGCTTTCAATCCTTGCCAACGACGGAAATCCGAAACCAACTGTCTCGCGAGTTCGGGAAAAAGTTTGAACTGTCCTCGACGCGACACTACCTCGTCGTCGCACCGACGGGGAGAGCGGCCAGTTACGGTGCGGTTTTTGAAGATCAATACGCCACACTTCAACGATTCTTTAAGACGCGCGGCTTCTCGTTGTCCGATCCCGAATTCCCGCTCATTGCGATCGTCTTCCCAGATCAGAAGCAGTTCACCAAATACGCTCAGGCTGAAAACGCCAAGTTCAAAGAAGGAATTTTGGGCTATTACTCACCTCGCACAAACCGAGTCGCGCTGTTTGAACCAGAAGGCAAACCGGAGAAATCAGTGGCCGTCTCTGCGTTTGAACCACTAACGCTGATTGGATCGAGTGATCTCGTTTCACAACGAACTTCGTTCAACGAAAAGTTGCCGATCTTCGGATCGAACCAAGGGGATCTCAAATCGACGATAATTCACGAAGCGACTCATCAGATCGCCTACAACATCGGACTGCATTCGCGAGTTGGTGAAACACCACGCTGGGTGGTTGAAGGAATGGCCACCGTATTTGAGCCAGACGGAGTTCGCGATAGTTCTGCCGGAAGGACCGCCAAACAACGAATCAATCGCGATCGTTACTTGAGCTTTCAAAGCTACGCCAAGAATGGCCGAGCCGCGAAATCGTTGAAGGCGTTCATCGAAAGTGATTCGCTTTATGAGTCGGCAATGCTCGACTTCTACGGCCATTCATGGGCATTGTCATTCTTTTTGCTCGAAACGCGTCCTCGTCAGTACGCAGCGTATCTGAAACGAATTTCTGCACGCGATCCGTTTTCAACCTATCCCGCACGCGAGCGACTCTCAGACTTTAAAGAGGCGTTCCAAGTTGACTTCGATTTGCTCGACGCACAATTCCTGCGGTATATCGACGGACTGAAGTAGTTTTGGCAGCAATCGGTATTTGAAGGCCGCATTCATTCCTTCATGCGCCGAATTGCATTTCGAGGACCGCTCACGAACTCACAATCCCTCAGAAAGAAGCGGAGCTCTAAATCGTGGGCCGATGTCACGCCGATTCGTGGCGAGGTCGAAATTTCGCATTCGCCCAATGGTTGATTGTCGTCATGCTCAATCCAGATGCGGGCTCCACGCGTCAAATCCCAGCCATCTAATCGACGATCGACATCGAGTGCTTCACAGAGTCGTGCCGGACCACGCGCAAGATCGCGAAGCTCACAACCTCGGCGTTGGCGCATGACTTCGATCCCTTGGACAGGGACGATTGCTCGAATAAGAACGGCACTGGCGACGCCGCGAGATTCCGTAACCGCGTTGAGGCAATAACGAGCATGAATCGGATAGACGTACAACAAACCCGCTCGGCCAAACATCGTTGAGTTCTTTCGCGTGCGTCCTCGAAACGAATGCGATGCAGGATCGCCTGCGGCCAAATACGCCTCTGTTTCAACGATGACACCACTGCAAAGGCCGGTATGAGTTCGACGAACAAGTCGCTTGCCAATTAACTCTTGAGCCACCTCGATCGGGCTTCGCCCATAGAACGAACGGTCGAATACAGCCATCGCTCCTCTCATCCAAATTAAAACTGATCGCATTCATTTGACGGCAACGCTGCGGAGTTCACATCCCGCGAATCTCGGCAGATTGAGCGATCAAGATCGGCCAATCAATTCGTGAATCGGTTCCCCTTCGGGAAGAATCGGCATCGGCCGACCGCTGAGATCTGGCACGGTGATTTGCTTCGCGTCGATTCCCAGATGCCGATAAACAGTCGCGATGAGATCCCATGGACCAAGCTTCCGGTCGATGGGGTGCTCGCCGAATCGATTGGTTGCGCCGATCACTTGGCCTCCGGCGGCACCACCGCCAGAGAAGAGGATCGACATTGCCTGCGGCCAATGATCACGCCCCGGTTGCATCACCTTGGTCACGTTTCCAACCTGTGTATTGATTCGCGGAGTCCGCCCGAACTCGCTCGTCACGATCAACAACACGCGTTCGTTGAGCCCTCGCTCATACAAGTCGGAAATCAACGTGGTGACGCAGCGATCGAAGTTCTCGGCTCTCTTCTTCAACGCGGCGAAAATATCACAATTGACGGCATGGTCGTCCCAGTTGTTTCCCGCTCCCCCTGCCTCAGCACCGCAAAGCGTGACCGTTACTAAATCGACACCAGCTTCGACCAATCGTCTTGCCATTAAGCAATGTTGCCCCCAGGACGTCCGGCCGTAACGGTCTCGGACGGAGTCTGGTTCCAACGAAAGATCGAACGCACGTTGAGCATCCGAGCGACTCAAGATGTCAAACGCTTGCCGGTGAAATTCGCTTTGCGCTTCTGCCCCCGAATGTTTGAGGGCACTGCGGTCCAACAAATTCCACAAGTCGCGTCGTCGAGCAAGTCGTCCGTCTTGATCAACCTGCAATCCGCCAAGCGTGTTCTGTTTGTTGGGATCTCCAAAGATCGCAAGCGGTGCGTACTTTTCACCTAGGTACGCCGGGCCGATCGCCGAAACCGGGCCTGGCTCCAAACCATAGGTTGTCATGCCGACGTAATTGGGAATCGGTCGCCCGCTTTGCCAACGGAGATAATTGGTGATCGCCAGGAAATCAGGATGCTCGGGTTTGAACTCCTGATTCAGAGTGAAATGTCCTGAGAAGAGCCGCTTGGGGCCGTTTGCATGGCAACTGGCTTCGTGACAAAGCGATCGCAACAGCGAAAACTTGTCGGCGATGGCTGCGTGCCTGGGGAGTAGTTCAGAAATTTGCATTCCTGGCGATCGAGTTGCGATCGGCTCAAAGGGACTCCGAATTTCCACAGGTGCCTCAGGCTTCGGGTCCCAAGTATCGATGTGGCTAATGCCTCCATGACAATACAGCAAAATCACAGCGGTTGATCTCGTTGATTTATCTGCGGCGCGAAGCTGTGAAAGTTTCGAAAGTGAGAGCCCCCCGGCTCCCGCCAATCCCAGCTTCAAGAGATTACGACGCTGCATATCGGCACCTTACTCATTCAGATCGGCGGCTCAGGAAACCAGCACACACAAGCTCGTAACTCTACCTTCGGTCAGAGTCCTTTGCCCGTACCAGATGAAGACAGTACTACAAGCTGAATCCTTACGTGCAACTGATGATTCAGACTGTCGGATCAAATTCAAAAGCCGCGACAAGAGTGACGGTGCGGCTGACTTACTCGTGCAATTCATCCAATATTCGGTTCCAGTAAGAACCCAAGATCAATACCAACAGCCTGACTCACAATGATTGACTCTGCAATAGGTCGTGATTTGATATCGAAGGGAGTCATCGACACCAGTCGGCGCAATGACTCTTCGCGACGATTGAGACTCAAGACTAGGCCGCATCCCCGAAAAATAGCTCGCTAGGCACAATTGAAATGAAACCTCGACTGAATGACCTCGGGCAACCAATCGGGGCGTCGTTACCGAATTGGCAACCCCCGCCAAATCCGCTACGAGTACCGATTCACGGTCGCTATTGCCGTTTGGAACCACTTGACCCGGTTCAGCACGCAGCCTCTTTATTTGCAGCGAATTCAACTGATGTGACCGGAAGTGGTTGGACTTACCTGCCATATGGTCCGTTCGACTCATTTGAAGAGTATCAAGATTGGCTGACTGCAAATTGTCTTGGTAACGATCCGATGTTCTTCGCCATCATTGACCTGCCTAAAGGCCAGGCGGTGGGACTTGCCAGCTACCTTCGAATCACTCCTGGTAGCGGTTCGATTGAGGTTGGACATATCCATTTTTCGCCTTTGCTTAAACGCAGTCTAGCGGCGACAGAAGCGATGTTCTTGCTAATGCTGCGTGCGTTTGAACTGGGCTACCGCCGATACGAATGGAAATGCGACACTCTGAATTCCGCATCGCGAACTGCCGCGCAACGGCTCGGTATGTCATTTGAAGGAATCTTTCGACAGGCCACGGTTTACAAAGGCCGAAACCGCGATACCGCCTGGTGCTCCGTCATCGATACCGACTGGCCGGCGCTCAAAATCGCATTCGAAAAATGGCTCGCCCCAGACAACTTTGACTCTCACGGAAAACAGCGAATGCGTTTATCAGATTTAACAAGCACGGTTCTCCGTTAACCAACGTCTCGGAATCGCCTTCCAAACTTCTGGTTGCTGGACTTCCTCCAACGCGCCGAGTAATTTCGTGCGTACTTCTTGGTCGTTCGTGGTCAGTTGGCTTGGCTGAAGTGTCGGACGTCCGAGTGTCTGGCCGCAAAGGTCGAGATGAGTTGACATGGCGAGGCGGACGATCGTCTGCTCCTCCACTTTGGATGAACAAGCCGCAGTGGGTTTTTGCAACCTGCTGATCGAAGTGGGGCGAATGAGTTCAACCGGCACGTTTTCCGGTTTTTAATTCAGGGACTCAGGTTTTCAGACGGTCAAAAGGCGTAGCCGGTGTCAGTTGAGTGAGCGAAGTCATTGAGGTGTCGTGAATTTGATTAGAACTCTGGCGAGCCGAGTCAGACGGCTCGGAGGGAATTTCCACAACGGAAAATGGGATCGGACGCATGAGCACAAACAGCGGTGAAGCAAGCGGCGGAATGATGATCGAAGCTTGTGGACTCAGCAAATTTTACGGGCCGTTTGCGGCCACTCAAAACGTCACTTTCTCCGTTCCACGCGGCCAAGTCGCCGCGTTCCTGGGACCAAACGGAGCAGGCAAATCAACCACCATGAAAATGCTGACCGGCTTCCTCGCGCCGACGGAAGGTTCGGCCCGAATCGGCGGGTTCGATGTATCAACGCAGCGTTTGGACGCGGTCAAGCTGATCGGCTACTTGCCTGAAAATGGCCCGCTGTATCACGAAATGACTCCGAAGTCATTGCTCGAATATCTCGGACAAGCTCGCGGTCTTAAAGGCTCGGACCTCGCCGGACGCATGGATTTCGTGGCTCAGAAATGTGCTCTCAAGACAGTCTGGAACAAAACGATCGGCAAGCTATCTCGCGGCTATAAGCAGCGAGTCGGAATGGCTCAGGCGCTGTTACACGATCCGGAAGTGCTGATCTTGGACGAACCAACGAGCGGCCTCGATCCGAACCAAGTACATGAGGTTCGCGACCTCATCCACAGCCTGTCAAAGACAAAGACAATCCTTCTTTCGACACACATTTTACGCGAGGTCCAGGTCTGCTGCGATCGCGTCGTTCTGATTAGTGCTGGTCGAGTCGTCTTCGATGGCTCCGTCCAGGAAATGGAAGGACAAGGACACGACATGGAACAACGATTCCGCGAATTAACGAAGGCACGACTGACGTAAGTGCGTTCGTTCGTCTTTCGTACTTGCCCGAAGCATACGCGAAAGTTGATTGAGCGGCGGGCACCTTGAACCCCGCCATCGAGTTCGGACTCGCGATTTTTTGATCAATGGAAATCATCCGCAGCATTGCGGTCAGAAAGAGCTTGGGAGAAACCATGCTGAAGAGTCACGTGATTAAGGCCGTCTTTTGGCGAAATCTGGCGAGCTACTTTTCGGGAATTCTGGGCTACCTGTTCATCGTCGTCTTTGTCGTCGCGTGTGCGGCGGCGGCATTCAGCCCGCGTTTTTTCACCAACAACATCGCGACGCTCGATCAACTCAGCGAATATTTCCCGATGCTGTTATTGTTCATTGTCCCTGCCGTGACGATGACATCATGGGCTGAAGAAAAGCGACAAGGGACCGACGAGTTGCTCTTCACGTTGCCCGCCGCAGACTTCGAGATTCTGTTGGGCAAGTACCTTTCGATGTTGGCGGTCTACAGCGTGGCGTTGGTGTTTTCTGGCTTCAACTTAGTGATGCTGGAACGCTATGCCGACCCCGATTGGGGTCTGCTGTGTACGACTTATTTTGGTTATTGGCTGGCAGGCGGAGCGTTATTGTCAGCGGGCATGTTCGCCTCAGTGCTGACCAGCAGTGTCACGGTTTCGTTCGTGTTGGGAGTCGCGTTTTGCGCGATCCCGATTTTCATTGGCAAACTCTCAACCGCTCATCCGGCCTTCGCCGCCTTGAGCCTGACGGAACAACTCCGCGAGTACAACTTGGGGCTGATCCCGCTGACGAGCGTGGTCTACTTCGTCTCGCTGACGGGGTTCATGCTCTATCTGAATTCCGTGTTCATTGGCAAACGTCACTGGAGCGGCGGGGCAGATGGCGCGACCATGACTGCTCAGTTTTGGGTGCGCGGAATTTGCTTGCTGACGACATTGATCAGCGTCAACGTGCTCGTCGTTCGAGTGAGCGAGGCGTTTCCGTTTCCGGTCAGTGCAGACCTGACGAGCGAGCATCTTTTCACACTCTCGCCGACGACGCGTGATTTGATCAAGAAGATCGACGCCAGTCGCCCGGTGACCATTCAAGCTTTTATCACGGCTGAAGTCCCTCGCGAGCAGGTCATGATTCAAAAGCGGCTGAAGGGCTTGTTGCGACAATACGACCGCGAAGGTGGTGCGCTGCTTGAAGTTCGATTCGTGGACGTCGCACCGTTCAGCCAAGAAGCGGAAGAAGCCAAACTGTTGGGAATCACGCCGATCCAAGCCTTTACCGAAGAAGACGGACGCCGCAGCTCGCAGATCATTTACATGGGCGTTGTCATCAGTAGCCCAACCGACGAAGTCGTCGTCCCGATGTTCGAGGCGGGAACCTCCATCGAATACGAACTGACTCGCTCAATCCGCACCGTTGCGACCGAAAAGCGACTGACGGTCGGCGTCCTGCGCACCGACGCGCATGTCACTGGCGGCTTCGACATGCAGGCCATGCGACAATTACAGGAATGGCGCATTCAAACCGAACTGAAGAAGCAATATCGCGTCGAGGAAGTCTCTGCCGACACGCCGATTGACGACAGCAAGTATGACGTGTTGATGGCCGTGCTTCCTTCGTCGTTGAACCCGTCGCAGATGCAGAACTTTGTGGACTATGTCAAAAAGGGAAAGCCCACGCTCGTATTCGATGACCCGTTGCCGATCTTCGATGGAGCTGGCCAGATGGCTCCGCGATTGCCCAAACCAAAACCGGGCGGAATGTTCGGTGGTTTCAACCAGCAACCAGAACCGAAAGCTGACGATGGCAAACTGACTGCACTGCTGCGAGTCATCGAATGCTCGTGGGACAACGGCGAAGTGATCTTCGACATCAGCGGCACTCAAATTCACCCTGAATTCGGTTCGATTCCTCCGGAGCTTGTCTTTGTGAGCTCCAACAAAGACCACAAGACGGCGTTCTCGCCGACCAGTCCAGTAACCTCGGAGTTGCAAGAAGTCCTAATGTTCTTTCCTGGCAACCTCAAACAACGGCAGGGAAGTGAATTCAAGTTCGAGGCATTACTCCGTTCAACACCTAAGAAATCGGGCG
>CAIJTL010000077.1 GCA_903823545.1 uncultured Planctomycetaceae bacterium | reverse complement strand
GGGCAAATCAGTGAACAGTTAAGAGAAAAGTCGGCCAGCCTTTGTTGCCAGAGGCTTCGAGACTCATTGTGCCTCGAAACCTCTCTGACGAAATGATTTCAATCGGATGATAGCGAAATCTGCTCAGGAAACAGTTCTGTGGGCAGTACACGGCGAGTCATTCGATCGACGGTCCCTGGAAAATACTGAGTCGAGGATTGCAATAATTGTGTCCGGGATGATTAAATCTCATCCGAATGATGAATACCGTCGGGAGCAGGGTGGCTCGCCGTTAGAATTTCAGCGAGACTCAGCACAACGATGTGCCGATCTTGCCTCGAAAAGGTTTCACACGGAGCAGAGCTTTTGCTCGCTATACATTTTATTGGTGCGAGTCCGGCCGGACATCGCCGCTTCCCAACCACCCTCTCTCTGGCTGGAAATACGCGAACTCGGTTTGGCAAATTTGTCGGCATTGAAGTTGCTTCTTTAGTTTGGCAATGCAGACAAGAATGTTTGCGGCTAATTCGCTCGGACAATTGATTTGTCTCCAGTTCTTGGTCGCGATCAGTCTTTGAAATTTTGACACACGCTTAAGATCTTCAGAAATTGGTGCTCGCCCACTCGACGCAAAACAAAACGAGTCCTGCGAACGTGCATTCGTAGACGCTCATTCAACGCCAAGTACAACCGTTCGATGAAGTTTGTCGCTTGAGAACATTCAATCGCAACAAGCTTTGGTGTCATCTAGCCGATAACTCATCGAGATTTCAAAGCCTGCCTTCCCGCTATTCCGCCGTCATTTACACACTTTGAGTCAGCCTCATGAAGGGGCTAAGCGCAGGAATCATGGATTTCAGAAAAGTTCAGGCACTTCGCGGACCGAACATTTGGGCAAATTTTCCGGTCTTGGAGGCCTGGGTTGACCTAGGTGAGTACAAAGACCAATCGTCTGAGGAAATTCCTGGCTTCAACGAGCGGTTGATGACTTGGCTCCCGACGATGATTGAACATCGTTGTAGCGTTGGCGAGCGAAGTGGATTCTTTCAGAGGCTCCGACGCGGAACTTACCTCGCTCATATTCTTGAGCACGTCACCATCGAGCTACAGACGCTTGCCGGACACGAAGTGGGCTTCGGCCGAGCCCGTGAAACCAATGAAGACGGCGTCTACAAAGTCGCGGTTGAGTACGTTGAAGAAGATGTTTGCCGCGAAACAATGAAAGTTGCTCGCGAGCTGATTCTGGCGGCGGTCCACAACCGCGAGTTCAACGTCGTCGCCGAAATAGAAAAACTCAAAGAACTGGCTCAAGACATCGGGCTTGGCCCCAGCACGAAAGCGATCGTGAACGCCGCGCGAGCACGAGGAATCCCTTTCCGGCGGCTTAATAAAGGGAGCTTGATTCAATTCGGATACGGCAGCAAACAGCGTCGTATTCTCGCCTCCGAAACCGATCGGACGACTGCGATTGCCGAAGCGATCGCACAAGACAAAAACCTAACTCGCGATCTGCTTTCCGGAATCGGCGTACCGGTTCCTGAAGGAAGGCCGGTTGAGTCCGCAGAAGACGCTTGGGAAGCGGCTGAGGAAATCGGTGTTCCTGTTGTTGTGAAGCCGCAGGACGGTAACCAGGGGCGCGGAGTGACCACGAATCTTTCGACGAAAGAGCAGGTTGTCCGAGCTTATGAGATCGCATATGAGGAAAGCTCGTCGGTAATTGTTGAGAAGTACATTCCCGGTTGCGACTACCGACTACTCGTGATTGGTGGCAAATTAGTTGCTGCCGCGCGACGTGAACCTGCAAATGTCGTCGGCGATGGGCTGCACTCGATCCAACAGTTGATCGACGTTGTTAATCAAGATCCGCGACGAGGTGAGCATCACGGAACGGTACTCAGCAAAATTCATATCAATGATGCTGCAATGGTCGTTCTCAAAGAACAGGGTTTTGTGCCTGAATCTGTGCCTGCGGCTGGCCAGCGAGTGCTGATTCGCCGTAACGCAAATCTCAGCACTGGCGGAACTGCCGTGGATGTTACCGACAAAGTACATCCCGATTGGGTTGCCCGTGGAGTTGAAGCTGCTCGTATGGTCGGTCTTGATGTTGCCGGCATTGATGTCGTTGCGATTGATATTGCCGAGCCGTGTGTGCCTGGCACAGGCGCGATAGTCGAAGTAAATGCGGCTCCTGGACTGCGAATGCACTTGGCTCCGTCGGATGGCCAACCTCGTCCTGTGGGTGAAGCGATCATCGGAACACTCTTTCCAGAAGGCGAAAACGGCCGCATTCCGATCGTTGCTATCACAGGCGTAAACGGAAAGACGACCACCACTCGATTCACCGCCCATATACTAAAAGGAACCGGAGCAACGGTCGCTCACACTTGCACTGACGGCATCTATATTGATGACCGGCGCATTGACAACGGTGATTGCAGCGGACCGTTGAGCGCTCGCAACGTTCTCATGAATCCGGAAGTTGAAATGGCAGTGTTGGAGACTGCTCGGGGTGGAATTTTACGTGCCGGGCTTGGATTTGATCGCTGTGATGTGGCTGTTGTAACCAACATTGGTGAAGGTGATCACCTTGGTCTGTCGGATATCGAAACGCTTGAAAAGCTTGCTCAGGTTAAGCGAGTGATTGTCGACGTGGTGCCTCCAACTGGCTATGCCGTACTGAATGCAGCCGACGAGCATACTGTTGCGATGGCTCCAAAGTGCAAAGGCAAAGTGATTTTCTTTGCCGTTGATGGTCAACACCCCGTGATCGTCGAGCACCGAGCAAAGAGTGGTCGAGCAATTTTCGTCAAGGAGAATCACGTTGTTCTTGCTGAAGGACTGCGAGAGGAACCCCTCGTTTCACTTGATCGCATACCTCTGACACATGCTGGAAAGATTGGTTTCCAGGTAGAAAACTCATTGTGCGCGATCGCTGCTGCTTGGGGATTGGCGATACCGTTAGACACAATTCGAGCTCGCGTTGAATCGTTTGCAGCAAATCTTGATGCTTCGCCTGGTCGATTCAACGTCCTGAAGATCCGCGGTTGCAAAGTGATCGTTGATTACGGCCACAATAGCTCGGCATTACTTGCGCTGATCGACGCTTTAAGGAACTACTCGCACTCACATCGCACTGTTGTGTATTCGACTGCCGGTGATAGACGCGATGTTGATATGCAGCGACAAGGCCAACTGCTTGGGGAATCATTCGATCGAGTGATCCTGTATGAGGACCACTACCTTCGCGGTCGCGCGCCAGGTGAGATCATCCGGCTTTTCCGGCAAGGGATTGAATCTGTCGACATGACAAAGCGTCGCACGAAACAAATCGAAGAGATATCTGGGGCCGTCAAAGCTGTGGAGCGAGCACTATCAACGTTGAGTTCAGGCGAACTACTGCTGATCCAAGCAGATACCGTTGACGAGACGGTCGATTACCTTCGGGCGTATCTGGATAAATTGGCGGCAGAAACGAATACGGATTCAACGAATCAATCTGTAGCAGAAGCGGTGAGTGGCTCGGATGCTTGTGCATCAAAGTCGCTCGCAAGATGAGGGGCGAATAGAGATTGATGCGCTGGAGTTAAGTTCGGCGCATTAGATCATTGCGAATTAATTGCAGCCGAGTTCGCGACGGAGTGACTTCATCGATTCACTCAGTTGGGAAACGTTTTGCTCCGCTTTTTGGAGGCGATCGTTCAATTCGACATTTTGCTTTTGTAGCTCTTCGATGGCCGATTCAAGTTCGAGAATGTGAGAGTCCGCCACGACTCCAGTCGATGTGTTTGATCCGCTTCGTGATCCAACCGGAACGGAATCACTACGACGATAAATGCCCGATTTTTCGGAGGATCGAGTGTTGTCGGAGTTAGAATCGCCGGATATCAGCGGAGTGAGCACCACGTTTTCGCTTGGCTTGTAGAAAGTGTGGTCGACTTCGACGCCGCGTACACCCAGCGGTCCATTGGCACGTACATATCCTTGCTGATCCAGGGACGTCAGCTCTTCTCTTAGTTGTTCGAGCGAATCGATGGCATGCATGCGACTCGATCGCACTCGAAGGTCACCGAGGGTTTGGCGTCCTCGCAACCACAGCTCCGTCATAATTGCCAGTTGCGACTCGCTAAACGGAAACTGCTTGCGAACGTAATGGCGAAATCGCTCGGTTCGGCCAGATTCTGTATGAACAACAGCAGCGAGGCCCATCTCGCGCAATTCGTCAACTGTGCTGGCGATGTCGTCTTCCGAGTAATCCGACAAAGGCGACCGATTATTTTTCTGATTGCAACCTGCCGTCAGTCCCTTCAATGTCATTGGATAATACTCGGGTGTTGTAATCCCTTTTTCGACAAGCACACCAAGCACGCGTCGCTGTTTCTTGCTGAGAATCTTGATCGGGCTTGGGGGCGAATCCGGCGACAACGACGAACTATTGAATGAGGCAGACATATCGACTCCATTTTTGCGTAGCGGCGTAGCTTCTTGCTTTGACAATGAATTTCGGCACAGAATAAATTGGTCGTCACACAGACGTCACGGTGTTGTCAGGTGGATGGCGTGTGCTGCGCCGGGGGGATAACCAAAGAAAGTTAGCCGTCTTGCGTTTAGGGGCCTTCAAAATTTTGGGGCTGACTTGGGCTCAGCGAGTTGCATGAGGTACTGGAAGTCGGGATCATTGCGAATTGGATCAAAATCCGTCTCCTTTGTGACTTGGTTTCGAAAGCTTGAATCCAAGCGTATCGCCCTCCCAAGCCAAGAAAGAGCCTCCGCTTTTTCACCGGCAAGCGAGTAATAACAAGCCATATTGTAAAGCACGACGGCCTCTTTCGGCGAACACTCGTAGGCTTGCTTCATCGCACTGATCGCTTTGTCGAGTCGATCTATCCGTTTAAAACACCAAGCTATCGCCATCAGGACTCCGACATCGTCCTCCCTTTCGGTCAGGACGATTTCAAAATTCTTGATTGCGTCTTCAAAGTCACACTTCATTCGCAACGCTTCACCACGTAGCTGATGAGCGATCAGTGGCGTGTCAGAAACGGTTGCGAATAAACATAGTTCCCGCAGCGCGGCATCGGGTAACTCAAGTAGTAAGTAACCTTGCGCTGACTCAATTGCTCGCTTGGCTCTAATTGATATAGGCAGATTGAGAGGGGACGGCGAAGGCATCTGCGGAATTCCATTCAAACGCTGCCAGGATCAAGATTGCGGGATCAATAGCAGCTTGCCGGGTTCGATGCCACATCGCCAATCATTGATTGATCAAAAATGCCAGCGGCAACGCGAGGTTAGCTTTTCTCAGGATATGGCGTCATTTAGTCGGGTCCGCTTTTCAAGCCCAAGCAATCACAGCTTTTCCCGAGTTGTTCAGCGTCGCAACGCCAAAACATGCCGACGCCGACGAGTTGAAATACTGGCTTGAGGCACTGTCCGGCGGCCAATATACTCCGCCCCCTTCGGTTTTGAACGGAAGTGCGGGAGCATAGGCCAAATGAAGTTTTCCCTTGTTGATCGAATTGTCGCCCTCGAACCGGGGAAATCGATCACGACCGTCAAGAATGTGTCGTTGGCGGAAGAGTATCTTCAAGACCACTTTCCAGGATTTCCCGTATTGCCGGGAGTCATGATGGTTGAGTCACTGGTCCAAGCCAGTGCTTGGTTGTTACGACACTCGGAGGATTTTCGATTCAGCACAATCCTGCTCAAACAGGCAAAGGCGCTGAAGTTCAACAATTTTGTCACGCCGGGAAAGTCACTAACAGTCATCTCCACGATTCACAAAATCGACGATTCCGAATGCACATTCAAAGGTGAGGGGACGGTTGACGGCCAATCAGCAGTCAGTGCAAGAATCACGTTGCATCGATTTAACCTACGAGATCGAAATCCGAGTTTGGTGAAATCTGACGAACAGTTAATCGCTCATCTTCGACAGCAGTTTTCACATTTATGGGGTGGGGCGACTTCGACCTGAGGTTTGGGGCCAAAAGTCTTAAGCGCACAGCCCAAGTGAGTTCAGGCGGCATATCGCGATAGAGGTAAAGCATGAGTTTGGCGGGCAAGACGGCAATAGTAACCGGCGGTAGCCGTGGAATCGGCAAAGCCATAGTACAAGCACTCGCACGTGCTGGCGCAAAGGTTGCGTTTACTTATCACTCGAACTCCTTAGCTGCAGAATCGCTGTTAAGCGAACTGAAAGGTGAGGGGCACGAGGTTCTTGCCTACCAGGCCGATGCCGCTGACAAAGCCGCAGCAGACAAACTCGTCGAAGAGATTGTTGAGAAGTGGGGCGGCATTTACGTTTTGGTAAACAACGCGGGAATCATCAAAGACGGGTTACTTGCGACAATGTCTTTTGAGCAATGGCAAGCAGTAATCAATGCGAATCTCAATAGCGTATTTAATTACTCGCAAGCGGTAACACGACCAATGATGTCTGCGCGGCAAGGCCGAATCATCAATATTTCAAGTGTCGCGGCAAACTTCGGTAACTCCGGGCAAGCGAACTACGCTGCCAGTAAAGGGGGAATTGAAGGCTTCACGCGGTGCTTGGCAAACGAGCTTGGCCGACGTGGCATTACCTGCAATGCGATTGCTCCGGGATTCATCTCGACGGATATGACTGAAGCGATTCGGAACGCCGCAGAAGACACGATTAAAAAACAGATACCAGCACGTCGATTAGGAAACCCAGAAGACATCGCAAATGCTGTGTTGTTCTTTGCCAGCGAAGGGGCATCATACGTAACGGGCAACGTGCTCACCGTAGACGGTGGCCTAACGCTGGGGGCTGGAATGTGATAAGAGTTGAGGCAGCGTAAAACCCTCGCTAAGGATGATTGAGAATTTCCGGCAAGAAGCTCGGTTGTTTGAAGGTTATCTGACGCAGGAATTAATAGTGGGTTGGTTACCGGTTGGCTCGCGGAGCCGGGAACCGTGTTCTAAAACGCGAGAAGTACGATTCAGGGCTGAATCGGGCGAATTTTCTCGATGAGATCATTCGTGTGAGATGCCCGGGAGAGGTTGGAATGACGCCTGAAGATATCTTCGCAAAAGTCCGGGACACGTTGGTTGACGCTCTGGGAGTTGACGATGATGAAGTCACTTTAGAGTCTCGTTTGGAAGCCGATCTGGGAGCCGAATCAATCGACTTCTTGGACATCGTGTTCCGCCTGGAGAAGAACTTTGGCATTAAGATCCCCCGAGGTGAACTCTTCCCGGAAGATCTGGCCGCCTCTGATTCTGGTCTCGTCAAAGATGGCCTAGTGACACCAGAGGGTTTGACGTCGCTCAAACAACGGATGCCACACTTCGATCTTGAAAAGTTCTCAAAGGACCCGAAGGTCGAAAACATGCGAGACATGTTCACCGTTCAAATGCTCGTGAACTTCGTGAAGAACAAACTTGCGGCATAAGCATACGCGCGGTGTTAAATGCACCGCGTTTTCGTTTGTTCTGCGCGTTCAACTTCTGTCTTCTGAGAATTAAAAAACAGACGATGGCAAGCGGTATCAAGCCGCAGCGCCATAGAGGCTTTGGTCATGCGATGGTTCTGGATTGATCGCTTCACCGAATTTCAGAGCGGTCAAACCGCAACTGCGATCAAAAATGTTTCTTTGGCTGAAGAACATTTGCACGACCACTTTCCTGGGTTTCCGGTGATGCCGGCGTCACTGATGTTGGAGGGGATGGCTCAAACTGGCGGAATTCTGCTGGGTGAGAAACATCACTTCGAGCACATTGTGATTCTGGCAAAGGTTCCAAACGTGACGTATCACGGTTGGGTCGTACCGGGCGATACAATTACCTACAAAGCAACGCTCATGGATGACCGACCTGAAGGTGGTTCGGTTGAAGTGAAAGCTCATGTTGGAAGTCGATTGGTTGCGGAAGCGGAGATCATCTTTTCGCACGTCGAGCAAACTGGTGACTTCAAACATCTGAACCAAAAGAATTTTGTTTTCTCTTCCGGCCTTCTCAGTATTCTGGATGTTGGCAAGGCCGGCGATGAAGTTTTGTCATGACTCAACCGACTCGCATCGCTGCCACATTCGCAACACTCAAGGCAAACGGCCACATGGCATTTATGCCGTTCGTGACCGTTGGTGATCCTGATGTTGCAACATCAATATCGTTGATTCGCGAATTGGCGACACGTGGTGTTGATCTGATTGAAGTCGGTTTCCCATACAGCGACCCAATCGCTGATGGACCGGTGATTCAAGCGAGTTACACGCGTGCTTTGTTGCGTGGACTCCACGTCAACGAAATATTCGCAGGGATTCGGGAACTCACGAGTGGAGCTGACGGGGCGAAGATTCCCCCTCTGGTCGCGATGGTTTCATACGCGATTGTCTTTCGAATGGGAGCGACAGCCTTCATCAATCGAGCCAAAGAAGCTGGGTTCTGTGGGCTGATCATTCCAGACCTTCCTGCGGACGAAGCCGAGGAAGTTTCGGGAATTATTCGAGGACACGGCTTGGATGCCATTCAGCTCGTCGCACCGACGACAACATCGGATCGTGAAGACCGAATCGTGCGAGCTGGTAGTGGCTTCGTGTATTGCATTTCAATCGCTGGAACGACAGGTGCTCGCGACCAGCTTCCGCCCGAGTTGTCAGGACAACTCAAACGATTGCACGGAAAGACCAGTCTTCCCTTGGCCGTGGGATTCGGAGTCAGCAAGCCAGAGCAAGTCGATTCATTGCGCGGCTTGGCCGATGGAATCATTGTTGGGTCGGCGATCGTTCGTCATTTGGAGCGAATCGCAAACGGCTCGTCAATTACGGCTGACGTTTTGCGAGAAGTCGGCGAATTCGCGGCGTCGATGGTGGCGGCTACAAAGAAATCGTAATCGCGAAACAGGTGCCGATCATAATGGCCGTTTCGCTGACTTTGCCTACGATTCAAAATTGGAGTTGCCACAACTGCGGAGGCTGTTGTCGGCAACATGCGATCGAAATCACGGCCGAAGAGCGGCAGAGAATTCTATCTCAAGCGTGGACCGAACAAGACGGAACGCCGACTGGCAACGCGTTGTTTGAATGGCATGCCGGACCGCCTTGGGCGAAACGATACCGCCTTGCTCACCGCGATGATGGTGCGTGCGTCTTTCTGAACGAGCAAGGCTTGTGTCGCATACACGCAAAGTTCGGTGAATCTGCAAAGCCGCTTGCGTGTCGCGTTTATCCGTATGCGTTTCACCCGGCTGGCAAGAAGGTAACTGTCAGCTTGCGATTCAGTTGCCCGTCCGTTGTGGCAAATCGTGGTCGAACGATGAGCCAAAACTCTGATGACATTCGACAGATTGCACGCGCGGTCGTACCAGACGGTTTCGAGAAGATGCCGCCACCACAGATCTCCGTACGCGAGCGAGTTGATTGGCCAGACACCCTGCGATTTGTGGATGCGATCGACGCGACTCTCGCGACTCCCTGCATACCAATCAGCCTGAAGTTGCAACGGACGTTGTTCTGGTTGAATCTTGTGGACCAAGCTCGCTTTGAGAAATTGTCGGGGACAAGACTCAGAGAATTCTTGGACCTTATTCGTCAGGCAGCAGACGACGAACTCCCCGATGTCATTCACCAGCCGGACGCCGACGCGAAGCCGAGTGCAATTGCTGGCGTTCAATTCCGACTACTCGCGGCTCAGTACGCTCGAAAGGACACCGCTGCTGGCCGATCTTCTGGTTGGAGAGGACGTTGGAATCTTTTTCGTGCGGCAACACGTTTCGCGAGAGGATCAGGCAACGTACCTGCTCTCCAAACGTCCTTTCGAGAAGTGCCGTTTGAAACACTCGAACAACCATTTGGCTTTCCGAGTGAATGCGAAGAGCTGTGGACTCGGTACTTTCGGGTGAAGGTTCAAGGGTTACATTTTTGCGGCGCGGCTTACTACGACATTCCGTTGGTCGAAGGCTTTCAAAGTCTCTCGCTGATCTTCCCGGCAACGCTCTGGATTGCCCGATGGCTGGCCGCGAGTCGCGATCGAAAGACGTTAACGCCGGAAGATGTTGCTCAAGCGCTTTCGATTGCTGATCACCACCATGGGTACTCTCCACTCTTTGGAACCATTGGGTTTCGGCAGCGAGTCCGAACGCTGTCGCAATTGGGAGAGATTCCGAAACTCATAAACTGGTACACGCGAACTGCGACTGATTAGCTTGCAACTCCAGTGCGGCGCGTGGTGGTAATGCTCTTTAAACGTGGTTTCGAACCAGAATCTCGACCGCCGATGTAATCGCGGAGACATAAACGATGTCTGTGGAACCTGAGAGGCTGACGAATTGGCGTCAGCAAATTCTAAACGAGGGATTCGTCGTCATTTCGAGTGTGTTTTCCTCGAACGAGCTCGACGAACTCACGAAGCGGCTAGACGAAGTGATGTCTCACCACGAAGCTGCGGAAGGGCCGATTCGAGATCGCACCGGAACCGTTTACGCTGGTCGAAATCTGCTGTCTTTGTTCGAGCCAGCCCGAACATTATGGCGTCGGCCACCTTTGCTCGAGTTGCTGACGGAGATGCTGGGCTCAAATGTCGGTTTAGTTCGTGGACTGTATTTCGACAAACCTCCCGAACGGACGTGGTCGTTGCCGTGGCACAAAGACATGACGCTGGCGGTTCGAGATCATTCCGTGGTCAGTCCGTCGTTCAGCAAACCGACCATGAAGGCAGGAGTGCCGCATGTCGAAGGCTCGCTCGAAGTCCTAGAAGCGATGCTCACACTTCGAATTCATCTCGATGCAATGGCTCTTGAGAACGGGCCATTGCAGGTTTTGCCAAGATCACATCTCACAGGCAAATCGCCCGCGTCCCCGGATGAGTCAGTGCAAACAATTTTGACTCAACGAGGCGATGTGCTCGCGATCCGGCCACTGGTGGCACATCGGAGCATTTCATCGTTACCCGGAACGACGATGCATCGACGTGTTTTGCATTTGGAGTTTTCGGGACAGCCTGAGCTTCCTGATTCCGTTGACTGGCATGACTTCATTCCTGCATTTGGCGAGACGTCGCGTCAGACATATTCTTCATGATGTCACGAGTAACGATTTGTGGTTAAGGCGATTTCTCCTGACCGCGTGAAGAATAAAAAAGCCCGGTATCTTCAAAATGCCGGGCTTCTGATTTCGTGCGGACGGTGAGCCCAATTAAACGTCACAGAGCTTAACTGCTTCGGTGAGGCCGGTGAGTGCGTCTCGAGTTGGGATGAACTCTTGGCCGACATAGCCGTCGTAGCCGAGTTCGATCAGCTTGCGCATGATCGGCGGGTAGTTAATCTCTTGATTGTCATCAAGCTCCGCTCGGCCGGGGTTACCGGCGGTGTGAATGTGGCCGATGACGTCTTTGCATTCGACAAGTCGCCGCATCACGTCACCGTTCATGATTTGGACGTGGTAGATATCGAACAGCAACTTGGCGCTGGGTGAACCGACCTTGCGTACGATATTGGCGACGTAGTCGATGTCATCTCCTTGGTAGCCAGGATGGCCCTTCATTGGATGTGAGCCATCGCGAGTGTTGAGATGCTCCAAGCAGATCGAGACCTTCTTCTTCTCGGCATAGCCGCAGATTTCTTTGAGTCCCTTCACGCAGTTTGCCGCTCCCTCGTCGAGCGAAATTTCGCCGCTCTTCGGATCTTCGGCGTCGTTCCATTTGTAGCCGGTAAAGGCAATCACGCTGGGAAATCCAGCGGTCGCGCAGTTGTCGATCATCTCTTTTGTGCGAGCAATCACTTCGGCGTGATACTTCAGATTATTCAGCCCCTTCATGAAGGGAGCCCCGGGCATTCCGTTGGGGGCCAGAGCGCAAACCAAACCATGCTTCTTGAGCGTGGGCCATGTACTTGGGTCGCAGATTTCGATCGAGAGAACTCCGAGGTTCTTGGCAACCTCGCACGTCTTTTCGATGCTCCATTTTTCTTCAGAGACATTGAAGCACCAGAACACGATTGACTGTTTAATTCGACCTTTAGTCACGGACTTACCCTCGGCGGCAAAAGTTGGAGATGGAATGGAATTGAACACAGACGCGGTTCCGGCAGCGAGTGCCGTGGCCATGACGTCACGACGGTTGAACTGTGGCTCTTGTGAGATACTGTTCGAGTTCATTGGCTTGAATCTCCGTTGGTTTGTCAGGTTTGGGACACGCCACTCACTGCGATAATTATTGGGAGCGATGTCAAAACTAACACGAAGCGTGAGCGAGGGTGATCCCACCAGTGATGCGCAAACGCCTTCGATCACACTTCGGGTTAGTGGTCTGGCGCTGAAACGGCTTCGTACAATTTCGACGCGATAGCTCAGCAAATCCACGAGCGTCTTGTATCAGGGATTTGGGGTTCATGGCTACCAACAGGAAAAGTCGTATCGATGTAGGCGGTCACTCACGCGAGCGCCGTTGCTTAACATCATCCTGACGTGGCCGAGTATAAAACCACTTGGTCCACTCTTCTCCTTTTGATGTCCGCAGGTTCTCCGTCATGCGTCAGACTATTGGCATGTTGATTCAGATCGCCGTCCTCGCGTTCTTGCCGATGATTATTTTCTACCAATTGAACTTTGGTTTCCGACTCGTCGTTATGCCCACATGCACGATGATTGGGATCGTCGTGTTTTGGATTGGGACTCGGCTGCGCGAGTCAAAATGATGGCTCTGTGCGAAGTCTTCGCAATGAGCAGACAACGGTAAGGTTTTCCGCACCGGCACGATCGGAGCATTCTTGGCAAACTCGTCCCTTCTGGTCGGGCAAGATCTCAAAAAGCAGTCGCTAATGTGTTAGCTATGTCACTCGCGGTGACTCCTCTCCGCATGGGGATCTCAGACCATGACGACCGACCAATTTGAAAGTGATGAACGGCAACGGTTGCTCCGGCAATATGCGGAGATCGCCACGCTTGCTGGTGGCTTGGCGCATGAAATCAAGAATCCGCTCTCAACGATGAGCATGTTGTTGGAGTTGTTGGAAGAAGACCTCGACCAAGCGGAATCACAACGTGAACGGCGAATGCTGACCAAGGTGCAGACGATTCAAAAAGAATGTCGACACTTGGAAGACATTCTGAACGCGTTTTTGAAGTTCGCTCGCGTCGGAAAACTGTCGCTCATTCCAACTGATTTGAATGAGGTCGTTTCCGAGTTCATCGATTTCTTTCAGCCCGAAGCCCGCGAACATGGCATCGAAATCAGCCCGCATCTGTCAGGCGACTTGCCGTTCGTGGCGCTCGACACTTCGTTGATGCGGCAAGTCTTGTTGAACCTCGCACTCAACGCGCAGCAGGCGATGCCATCTGGAGGTTTGCTCGAACTACAAACGTTCGCTCGCGACGACCGAGTTTTTCTCGCAGTTATCGATAACGGCCAAGGGATGGATGAAAACACTCGCTCGCGATTGTTTGAAGTCTTCTTCTCGACCAAGCCGAACGGCAACGGACTCGGCCTTCCCACCGTCCGTAAAATTGTGGACTCCCACCGCGGCACCATCACCTGCGAAAGCGCCGTCGGCCGCGGTACCCGCTTCACCATCTCACTCCCGCCAGCGTCGTGAAACGATTCGAGTCGCTAGCAACACTTTGGGGTACGGTGGCTCAACAGCGCTTTGGATATTTGATTCTGATTTGGAACACTGACCGACGTTAATTAGCACTCATCCGAGCGACCCGGGTTTCCTTGATTAGCGCAGATCAGCGTTGGACTTTCCCACGTTTTGTGGGCGCTGGGGTTTTGGTTATGCGGCTTCGGCGAACTGAGCCGGGGACTGGTAGCCCAAGGCTGAGTGTCGACGAGCACTGCTGTTTGATGTTGTTTTTTCTGTGGTCTTATGCCGCTCTTCGTGTCTTTGTCCCTTCGTGGTTCAATCTTTCAATTCAACACGAATGGCGGAAGGCCCGAATGGTTTCGACGCCAATGGTCAGAGACCCGCCACACGACGCAGCCCATTTTGGCTCCCTCCAAACTGCGCGAATAACAGTGTTAGGCAGCGTGCAGTACTAACGGTGTTAATCTGCACGCATCTTAACACGCTATCGCAACCTGAAACTTTCTCAACCAGATTGATTGACTCTCGCGGTTTTCCTCGGCATTCTGTCCACTCACAGGATTGATCAGCCACGAGTGCCGTTCTGAGTTCGGCTGCACGCTGCTCAATAAGACTGTTATGTGCTTACCTTCATATTCGAGACGCAGATGTTCAAAGGTGCTCGTATACTGTTACTGACCGCAGCCCTCGCAGTTGGGTGTGACACGCCGGAAACTGCCCATCAGCAGCATCCCCATCATCTCACGTTTGCCGAGGGTAGGTTGTCGTTCGAGATTCCCGTGAGCTACACAAAGTCGCACGACAAAAATGGTACCATTACCATTACGGCAATTGATTCACCAGAGTTCGCATTGCACATCGACGTACAAGATTTCAGTGTTGACCCGGTTTCCGATGCCGATGCCGCATCCTTCATTCGATTTCAGGCACAAGAGATTGGTGCACACATTCATGAACTTGGTAATCTGATTTACTTCACCGAACAGGGGGTCACAGAAGAAGGCCGCACCATTCCTGGAACGCATTGGCAGGTTGCTGTGGAAGACTTCCTTGTTATCATGACACACGTCGAGAACTCGCATGAAACATCCATGGCCGCTACTGAGCGTGCAGCGAAGCTTGTGTCAGCGATCATTGGAACGATGAAAACGCATTAGGCACATAACAAGGCGTTGCACCGGAGTTGCGGCCGGCGGGTTTTCTGTTCTTCAGTCTTCCACCGGCCGCAACCCGGTGAACGCTGTCGTTATCTGCTACAGCGAATTGCTTCTGAATGAACGAATCGGACTTCCTTCAGAAATTGAAAGAATCACCAGGTGATGTGCCCATGCTTC
>CAIJTL010000076.1 GCA_903823545.1 uncultured Planctomycetaceae bacterium | reverse complement strand
CGCTCGCCGAACCGGCGACGAGAATGGCTTTCAAACGCCGTGCTGGAATCCTTTCAAAACCATCATCGCTCGCGGTTTGGAATTGATTCACGCCTATGAAGAGGCGCTCGACATTCTGCGAACCTATCGGCCACCAGCTATCGCGCGCATCAAATACGAATATCGCGCTGGCCAAGGCTGCGCAGCGACCGAGGCACCACGCGGGCTGATCTATCATCGCTATGAAGTCGATGACGCGGGCTTGGTCACGTTTGCCAAGATCGTTCCTCCCACGTCGCAGAACCAACGGCAAATCGAAGACGACCTCCGCGACTACTTGCCGCATATTCTCACCGAAGATGAAGCGGCATCGGCACGGCAGTGCGAGAAGCTCGTCCGCTGCTACGACCCGTGCATCAGTTGCTCGACGCACTTTCTCAAGCTGACGGTGCAGCGCGATGGCTAAGAAATCAGAGAGCAATAACTTTCGTAGCCGAACTCGTGAGACTTCGGACCGAACTCTCACGAGTTCGGTTACATCGAGAACGCTGTTGGTCGGGCTCGGCAGTCCGCACGGCGACGATCAAGCCGGCTGGCTCGTTGTATCGGAGCTTGAACAACGACTGGGCGGCAATGCGACAAAGCTCGCGTGTCGATTGGCGAAATCACCCTGCGACTTGCTGGATTGGCTGGACGAGGTGACGCACTTGATCGTCTTCGATGCCTGTGAGTCACCAACGCAACTGGGAGAGCTTCGTCGTTGGCATTGGCCGGAGGATCGAGTCGTAAGAACTCGGTCCTCGAACAGTCATCAACTCGGTTTGCCAGAGGTCCTGGACTTGGCCACCACATTGGGACGGCTTCCCGCGCAAGTTGAGATTCGGACGATCGGTTGCGCGGTCTTCTCGCCAGGAACCGAACCATCATCGCTCGTGCGCGATGGCTGTTCGCGGTTGGCTCATCAGTTGTCGAAGGACTTCGCTCGTGCATGAATTCTCATTGGTGCGATCGCTATTGGAGCAGGTTGAGCGGATTGTCACCGAACAAGGCGGCCGGGCGGCCGTCGAAGTTCGTGTTGAGATCGGCCCACTGTCCGGCGTCGAACCACTGCTGGTGAAGGAAGCCTTTAGTCAGTTGTCGGTAGACGCGACTCTGATTATCGATGAAGTCCCGTTGATGGCTCGTTGCCACTCATGCGCCCGCGAATTCGAGCTGAAAGACTTCCGCTTCGCCTGCCCACATTGCAACAGTCGCGAGACGAGCATCGTGCGCGGCGACACATTCCGATTGATGAGCGTGACTGTGGACATCTCCGACGTTGTCGCAGCCGCTCGCACCTCCGATGAACTCCTTGAAACGGTTTCGCCATCATGACACATCGCACCATCACCGTTGCCCGCGATGTCCAATTCTTCGCGAAGCAAACTGCGGCGGAGGTCCGCGAGCAATTTGCTCGGCGGGGCACACTGGTTGTGAACCTGCTGTCGTCACCAGGGTCCGGAAAAACGTCGCTGTTGCAAGCGACCGCGCGGCATTGGCAAGGACGACATTCGATGGTGGTCTTGGTCGGAGATATCGCCACCGATCGTGACGCTCAACGGCTGACCCCGCTGGTGCCAGCAGTGCAACTCACAACGGGCGGCGCGTGTCATCTCGATCTGGCTTTAGTTCAGCGTGGCTGGGATGCCTTGGCTGAGGAGAATGTGGAATTCTTGTTCGTCGAAAATGTCGGCAACCTCGTCTGTCCGGCATCGCATGATCTGGGCGAACACCTGCGCGTCATCGTGCTCAGCGTTCCCGAAGGTGACGACAAACCCGCGAAATACCCCAAAGCCTTCCGCACCAGTCAAGCGCTCGTGATCAACAAGACGGACCTGCTGCCCTACGTGCCGTTTTCCGTCGCACACGCCACCGAGGACGCTCAGCAGATTCAGCCGCAGTTGGAAGTGTTTTCCGTTGCTGCATTGCACGGCACAGGCATCGAATCTTGGTGCTCGTTTCTCGAACAGCAGCGACAAAAGTTGTTGGCAGTTCAGCAAGCTTCACAGAATCAACAATGACGGAACTTTCATGCGAATCGCACGGCGCATTTTTATCGAGGGGCGAGTTCAAGGACTCGGCGTTCGGCCGTCGATCGCGCGGTTGGCAGAGCGACTGGGAGTTGCTGGTCGAGTGCGAAATCGGCTGAGCGGCGTCGAGATTGAAGTCGACGGTGATTGCGAACTCGTCGAGGCATTCGAAGCAGAATTGGCCTCTGTGCTTCCTCGGCAAGCCGTCATTCAGCGGCGCGAATCAAAAGTCATTCCGAGTCTCGAATCGTCCGACAGACGATTTCGAATTGACGCGACGTCCGAGGCCGGGGCAGTGCGTGCTCAAGTACCGACGGATGTCGTGATGTGTGCCGAGTGTCTCGACGACATCCGTGACACGTCGGGTCGGCGTTCCGAGTATTCCCTAACGACCTGTGCGGCATGCGGCCCTCGATTCTCGGTTATCACCGCGATGCCCTTTGAACGATCGACGACCACGCTTCATTCGTTCGCGATGTGCCCGGCATGTGCTAAGGAGTACGCGGACTCGAACGATCGACGGTTTCATGCACAGACGATTGCCTGCCCGAACTGCGGACCGCGCGTGTGGTGCGTCAATCGTCCGGGAAACTGCGTAGCATCGCAGCATGAGGCTATCGACGTGGCGGTCAAAGCTTTGAAGGCGGGCCAGATCGTCGCGCTGCGAGGCATCGGCGGCTATCAGTTGTTGTGTGACGCGACGTCATCCGATGCCGTCAGACGATTGCGAAGTCGCAAGCAGCGGCCGTCGAAGCCTCTGGCCGTGTTGGTCGAATCGCTGGAAGTCGCTCACAAGCTGGCCGAGATCTTCGCTGCGCACACGGAGGCACTCACATCACGAGCCAATCCGATTGTGCTTCTGGCCGCGCGAGCCGATTCCCGATTGGCTGCCGAGATTCATCCGGGGTTGCGAGACGTGGGTGTATTGTTGCCGTCGAGTCTGATGCATTGGCTGATTGCACATCGCTGCGGACGACCTCTCGTAGCAACCAGCGGAAATCTGGAAGGAGAGCCGTTGGTCGTCGAAGTTGCCGAGGCCGAGTTGCGTCTAACGAACATAGCCGACTTGTGGTTGCATCACGATCGACCGATCGCGAATGCCGTCGACGACAGTGTTGTGCGCGTGATGGCTGGCCGAGCGGTGACGCTTCGAATGGGGCGCGGATTTGCTCCGCTCGTGCTGCCGGAGTGGCCGTGGAAGCGGAATGGCCGGACTGCTGTCTTGGCGACGGGCGGGCATCTGAAGAACGCATTCGCATTCGACAACGGGGAGCAATCGGTGTTGGGGCCGTATATCGGAGACTTGGATCGCGAAGGGAGTCGGCAACGGTTTGTGCAACACGTTGAGCAGACGACGCGGCTCTTCGGTGCAACGCCGCAGCTTGTCGTTCATGATTTGCATCCAGGTTACTTCACGACGGAATGGGCCATGAGAACTTCGGCGAATCTTGGTGATGTGCGACTGATGGCCGTGCAACATCATCATGCGCACGTCACGGCAGCGAGTTGGCAGTTCGGTTGGCTGGACCGTGAAGTATTGGGGCTGGCGTGGGATGGCACCGGCTTCGGACCAGACGGCTCGATTTGGGGTGGCGAGACGTTGCGATGTCGCGGCGTTCGATTCCAGCGGGTTGGTTCGTGTCGTCCGTTTCGACTTCCTGGTGGTGAAGCGGCGATACGCGAACCGTGGCGCGTGGCCGCCGTGCTCTTGCGCGAGGCGGTGGGAGAGTCAGCAGCTCGTCAGTTTGTCGCACGACACTTATCAGTGACCGAGCACGAACGTTTCTTTGCGATCGTAACTTCCGAAAGATTCTCGCCCCGATGTTCGAGCATCGGTCGACTGTTTGATGCCGTGGCCGCGTTGGTGCTGGATGTTTCGCCAAGTGACTTCGAGGGACAGCCTGCGATGTTG
>CAIJTL010000075.1 GCA_903823545.1 uncultured Planctomycetaceae bacterium | reverse complement strand
TTGCGACTGTCGGCCGTGATTCGTCACGTCTGCCAGCCACGAATCGCAGGCTCTTCACGGCGGGGAGAGCTCGGCGAGTTGTTTGCACCCTGCGATGAGCAGCGGGCGGAATTTTCGGCGCGGTCGCACGGACGTGAGTGACGCTGCGAATGAGAGAACAAGCACAGCCCGGTGGCACGAAGTCACCGGGCTGTTGCATTTGATGGTCGCGTTTAACCGCAACGCTTACATCGCGCGATCACACACCTCAAGACACTCGCCATTGACGATATGGTTAATCAATAAAACGTTGGCCGACGACTTCATGCCTCTTTGCGTTTCAACGCACTCGCATTATCGGCCATGAAGGTCTTGATCGAATCCGTGAAGTCCAACAACCGCTCCCATTGCTCGACATACAACGTCACGGGCATCCGCTGCAGTCCATAAATGCTGATGGCCCCCTTCTCGCTCACCTTGCAATACAACTGGCCTCGTTTCGGTGGCTCGGTAATCAACAGCTTACCTGCCTCTTCCGGACTGATTTCACCAGCGGCAACTTTTTTTAGAATCTCGTCTTTAGTCATGAGCGGCACTCCAGGCATGTTAGTTTTGCATCCAAGCAGAATGCGTTAGTCCCAATATCATTGAATGGCCGACTGTTTGAATGACAAACGGGCCTTCTCCCGCGTAAACACGCGCGAGAGGTTGGATTCTAGCGGTCATTCTGTCTGACCGAGAAGCCGCAGTTGGACGAAACTGGACTTGCGCTGGAGTCTCGACCGATGACCGAGATACCATACCTCGAACGTAAATAAGGCAAGTTCTGGATCGACGTTATCGGAGAGAGAGATGCTCACGATTCTCGATGAAGGCGTTTCGTTGTGCGACCGAGTGAATCGTCGCGAGTGGATTCGTGCGGGGAGCTTGGGCGCCGGGGGGCTGTCACTCGCCCACCTGCTTGCAGCGCGGAATCGTGCGAACGCAGCCGGAATCAAACCGAGCACGGGACTTTCAAGCGGACCTGCCTCCGCCTTCGGAAAGGCAAAGTCAGTCATCTTGTTTTGGCTGACCGGTGGTGCGCCGCAGCATGAAACTTGGGATACGAAGCCGGACGCTCCACCCGAGATTCGCGGATCATTCGGTTCGATCGCATCAAAGACGCCAGGTCTTTTCGTTGGCGAGTTGATGCCCAAGACGTCGCTGCTCACCGACAAGATTGCGGTCTTACGAGCGGTCGTCACGGGAGACAACGCGCATTCATCAAGCGGCTATCAGATGCTGACCGGTGTGCCGCACATTCCGGTCAATGCAGAAAGTGTCACGGCAAAAGCACCAAACTTGTGGCCGTGTGCCGATTCGATCGTTCGAACTTTGCGACCATCGCGCAATGGCATGCCGCCGTCAGTCGTTTTGCCAGAACACATTTGGAACGATGGCAATTTCCCTTGGCCAGGCCAAGACGGTGGGTTCCTCGGTCGAAAATACGACCCGTGGTTAATTCACTGCGATCCAAACACACCGTCATTCCGAGTTCCCGATCTTTCATTTCCAAACGAGATCAACACTTTGCGTTTCGATGCACGACGCAGCTTGCTTGAGCAAGTCAATCGCCACTTAGACGGAGCCATTCAAGGAGACGGCGTGCAGCGTTTTAGTGATGACGCTCAGCAAGCCATCGGATTACTGAGCGGCACGTCCGGACGGCGCGCGTTCGATCTTTCGCAAGAGCCGGATTCTGTTCGCGATCGTTACGGTCGATCCCGATACGCTCAAAGTGTGTTGCTCGCTCGTCGGTTGGTTGAATCGGGGG
>CAIJTL010000074.1 GCA_903823545.1 uncultured Planctomycetaceae bacterium | reverse complement strand
CGTGCAGCGCTTGTTGATAAATCTCAAACAACTGCAATTCGAGCCATCGCCGTTGTGTCGGCAGCTTTGTCAGTCTGATCTGCTCACGCACCGCTCGCTCGCTCTCCACGAAGTGCTGTTGTTGACGCAGGCAGGAAACGTAGGTTTTGAAGATCGAATTGACCTGTTGATTCAACCGCCCGTCGCGAACCGCCAAGTACTCTCGCAACGCCGACTCCAACAAGCTCGTTGCCTCACCCGCGAGTTCGTCTTCCCACAAGCGATAAGCCAACACCGACGCAATATGCAGTCGGTCGTATGTCGCCGGAGTCGCTTGCACGAACAACGTGCGCATCTGCCGCACTTGCTCGGCAGCGAGTTCTTTCTGACTGATCCGTCCCAACGTGGCGATCATGTCCGCGTAATGACGCGGTTCACCACGCGACCAACCTTCTCGATCAAACGCCCGCCGCAACGCTACGAGCGCCCTCTCAATGTGAGGCCCCGGCTGATTGAGCAACTCCGCCGCTCGGCGTTCCACCTGTATTTCCATGAAATCCAACGCCCGTAGATCAACCGCTCCGGGGTCAGCCGCCGTTGTGGCCGGTCTCCTGACCGAGCCACTCGCATCGACCGCAGGTCTCCCCCGAGCGTCATCAGGTTCGGGAGACCTTCGGTCAGACTCAACGGCGGGGTCGGAGACCCGCGCCGAACCCAAACGCTTTCGCACTTCGACCAATCGAGCCAACAGTTCGTCTGCGGTCGCCTCATCACGAATCTCAGACAACACTCCCTGCATGCTGGCTACGAACGGATAGGCCTTTGCGGCCGTATGGCCGATGACGCCGTCGGGCAACATGCTTAGCAAACGGAAGTCATGGCAAGCTTGGTAATACTGCTGCAATTGCCAGACGTAATTTTGTGGCGAGGCGGACTTCTCAAAGATCGCTTGGAACGCGCGCAGCACGTTCGGATCGAGTTCGCTCGGCAAGTGACTGGCGTTTCGCCACGGATTCAGGCTTTGCTGCAGCGCGTGACTCAATTGGTTTTCATCGGAAGTCTGATACGTCTTGAGCAACACCCGTTCGTAATCGGCACGGCGATCAACCGCTTGATACCAAGTCGCGAATACGCGGTATTCATTCTGCGAGAGTTCATTCGCTTTCTCGACCTGCTCGAACAACGCGATCGCTTCCGGCAACCGACCCAACTCCGCCAACAAATAGGCGAGCGAGATGTGCCAGCGATGATCGACGCTCGCCGAACGCAAATCTTCTGCCTGCTTGATCCATGCCGTGAGATGTTTAATCAAAGGCTGCGGTCGATCGAGCGCCAAAAGCATTTGTTGCAAGCGAGACTTCCACATGACGTTTCGCGGCTGCGCAGCGACCTTCTCTTCCAGCCATGTCGCCAAGTGCGATGCGTGTTTGCGATCGACGTCCTCTCTCACGACCAGTCCCGACAACATGCCGAGATGCCGCAGCCACAAGACGTGCTCGACGTGTCGCTGACCGCCGCTTGTCACTTTTGGTTGAGCTTTCGCTCCAACAATCTTCCAACACTCATCGACCAAGCGCGGCAACTCGCGATTCAGATCGAGATCGGTCAGCCGCAGTTCGTATCGCAACCAATCAGCGAACTCCCCTTTATGATTCGACAACTCACGGCTCAAACGTTGATACGTCTCGATCTTCGCTTCTCGCCGAGCCTGCGCCTGTTTCTCGTTCTGATCTTTCGGAGGCAGCTTCTCCGGATGCGGCATCAGCGTTTTGATCCGGCTGTCGTAACGCCAGCTTTCCATCAACGGCATCAACCGTTGCAAGCCGCTGATGCGAGCCAGCAAACGCTGTCCGTCGATGTCGGATTCAACCGGATCATTCACCGATTTCGGATGCGGCCCTAGTTGCGACAGCAGACCGAACAACTCCCCTTCAACGTCGGAGTCCAACAACTTCTCTTCCAGCAGAGCGTTGAACAAAGCCTGCGCGTATTGCTCATGAAGCTCCGGATGAGCGGTCTTCAATAACTCGCGACGGAACGCCAACACCTCGACGCGTTTCGCATAACGGCTCATGAAGCTCAGCAAATCGTTCGCACGCTCGTCCCGATCTTCCGGCTCAACGGCCACTTCCCAACGTTTGCGAAATTGCTGGCGAACCAACTCACGCAAGTCGCGAAGAATCTGCCGCCGTTCAATCCACGACAGCAGGTTTGTGATGTGTGATGACTTCAGCGTGTCGATGTTCGCCTTGATAAAGACCGCGATTTCTTTTTCTGCTTTCTGACCGCTCTTCGTGTTGCGATACGGCTTCAGCCCGATGATCCGCACGGCCAGCAAAGCGGTTTCTTCACGTCGTAGAAAAGCGTTGAACGCGGCGGACAGCGGCTGTTCCCACTTGGCATCCAAGCCTTCGCTGGTCCAACCGAATCCCTGTGTGAAGTGATTCAACGCCGTCCCCGCTCGGATGCTGGCAGTCACTGGAATCTCGCCCGGTTGCCGAGCGGCCATAATCCCCTCGTTCAACCATTCGGTGACGAGTTGTTGCACACGCTCGTTGCGTTCGAGCCGCGACAGCACTTTCAACAATTGCTCGTAACCTTGCTGCGGATTCGTCTTCAGCCACTCATCGAGATACGTGACTTGCTCCTCAAACCGAGCTTCCGCCTCCAGCCAACCGAGCACCGACTGCCGCAGCGACCATTCTTCATCCTGATTCCACTTCGCCTCCGGCACGAGCACCTTCGCGATCCACGCATACGCCCCATCGTGATCACCGTGG
>CAIJTL010000073.1 GCA_903823545.1 uncultured Planctomycetaceae bacterium | reverse complement strand
GTGCTTCGAATGTCGGCTCGAACCGGAGATGGATTTGACTCGCTCGTCGAATTCCTCGATCAACGTGGTGAGTTCGGACGTCGTGTGATGGATATTGACTACGACGTTTACGCAGAAGGTGAAGCAGAGCTCGGATGGCTCAACAGCCAAGCTCTCGTCGAAAGCAACGCTCCGTTTGATCTTGATGCGCTTTTGCTGGATGTGATCGCTCGCCTGCAATCTCGCTTCAGCGTGATCGGTGCGGAGACCGCTCACTTAAAGACGATCGGGCTCTGTGACGGAACTTACGCGGTTGCGAATCTCGTCAGTAGCTTCACTGCTCCGGAGTTATCACTGCCATCACGAACCCAAGTTCGTACGGCACACGTCGTGGTCAATGCACGAGTCGCAACCGATCCCGATCAGCTTTCAACGCTCGTCCGCGAAGAGCTTGCCGCCGCGTGCTCGGCAATCAATGCCACTCACACGATCCAAACACTGCAAAGTTTCCGCCCCGGTCGCCCTGTGCCGACACATCGGATTCTCGAACCGGTTGGATAAACATTGATTTTTAACTGCCATCGGTAACGCATGCCTCATACGATGCCGAGCCTGTTGCCGTTTGACGTGGAGGTTTCAACATGACTCAAGTCCTGGAATTGACGGTCCCTGATGAATTGGCTCGACGAGCGGAAACTGAAGCCGTTCGTTCGTCGCGTTCTATGCAAGACGTTATTGTCGATTGGCTACGAGTTGGCTCAGACGACTTGAACGATCTTTCGGACAGCCAGTTGTTGATGGTGTGTGATGGCTTGATGAACTCTTTAGATCAGCAGGAACTCAGCGAGTTATTGGATCAGAACCGCGAAGGACTGCTCGACGCATCTGGACGAGCGAAGCTGCAGTCGCTCATGTCGAGTTATCAGAACGGACTCGCCCGAAAGGCTCGCGCGTGGCGAATGGCGGTTGCTCGAGGTTTGCGAACAAGTCTGGACTGAGATGAGCCGCACTCGTCTGGCTGCTGATGCTGAAAGACGCTTACGCGATGCCGCCCGGCATCGTTGCGGCTATTGCCTAAGCCCACAGCGGCTAGTTTTCGCACCTCTTGAAATCGAACACATCCAGCCACGTTCCCAAGGTGGAGCAGACAACGAATCCAATCGTTGGCTCAGTTGCCCGCTCTGTAATTCACACAAGTCCGACAAGACGTCTGCGATAGACCCCGTCACACAATCTATTCAACCGTTGTTCAACCCGCGAACTCAGAGCTGGCCAGACCACTTTCGGTGGAGTGATGATGGTCTGCGAATTCTTGGGAAGACACCGATCGGACGAGCAACTGTTGTCGCACTGCGACTGAACGATGATCCGATCTCGCTAGAAGTGAGGAGCCACTGGATTGCAGCCGGGTGGCATCCGCCTTCTGATTGACAATCAATTTCGTCAGGCCGCAATCTTGCCTGTAATCTTCAAAATCATAAGCAACCCACTGAAAGTTCTGGCTTAGTCATTGGTAGATGTCATTCACAAGAGGCGATCATGACGACTACCGAAGACGGTTTGCCCGATCCGAATTCGCAAGAAACGCTGCCCAAAGAGACTCCAGAATCATCTGGAGTGGCGGAGAAGGCTAGCGGAAAGCGATGCCCGCAGTGTGGGGCGACGGTTCCACCGGGAATGCCGTCGGTGCTGTGCCCGAAGTGTTTGTTGACGCTCGGATTTGAAAGCCAGCCGGGAGTGAATCAGCCGAGCACGGCGGCGTATCGGCCTCGGTTTGTGGCTCCGTTACCGGAGCAGTTGGCTCCGTACTTTCCGCAGTTGGAGATTCTGGAACGAGTCGGTTACGGCGGTATGGGAGTTGTTTACAAAGCTCGGCAAAAGGAACTTGACCGAACTGTTGCGTTGAAGATTTTGCGACCGGATTTTGAAAACGATCCCGGCTTTGCCGAGCGTTTTCAACGCGAAGCACGGGCGTTGGCGAAGCTCAATCATCCGCACATCGTCACGGTCTATGACTTCGGCAAGCAGGGGGATTTGTATTTCTTCTTGATGGAGTTTGTGGACGGGACCAACTTGCGGCATGTCGAGCAGACCGGGCGACTGTCATGCAAGGAGGCGTTGGGAATCGTGCCGCAAGTGTGCGACGCGTTGCAGTACGCTCACGAACAAGGGGTCGTCCATCGCGACATCAAACCGGAGAACATCCTGATCTCGAAAGAAGGCTGTGTGAAAATCGCAGACTTCGGCTTGGCGAAGATTGCGCGCTCTAACGATGAACTCGGCAACGTTGACGAGTCTGGCAAACAGTTGACGGGAACTCGCGAAGTGATCGGCACGCCGCACTACATGGCTCCCGAACAAGTTGAGCATCCGACCGAAGTCGATCACCGCGCGGACATCTTTTCGCTGGGGGTCGTCTTGTACGAGATGCTGACCGGCGAACTGCCGCTTGGTCGTTTCCCGCTCCCATCGCAGAAAGTCCGCATCGACCTGCGTCTGGATGAAGTCGTGCTGAGAGCCTTGGAGAAAGAGCCGTCGCAGCGCTACCAACGAATCACTGATGTTCGCACCGACGTCAATCACATCCGCGACAGTGAGGCATTGCCTCCGGATACTTCCCAGCAGAGCCATGCATCCGGGCACAATCAGGCCGCCGGGCAAAGTAAGTTCAAGGACCGCTTTACTGCTTGGGTCAAACATCAGTTTTCGCCATCAATGCCCTTTGAGCCGAAGACTCGCGAACAACTGGAACGAGAACTCAGCATCCCGGCCGCGGCATTGATCTCCACTGGAGTGATCAGTTTTCTGATCGGCCTCTTCATGTTCTTCACGCTACCGTTCTATGCGAGCAGCGTCAGCGCCACGTTTGTTTTTTTGTCAGCCATGTCATTAGGAGCAGGAGCTCTCTCGACCGTCACAGGCTTGAGGCTCAAGAGCCTTCAGAGTTATCTCAATGCCGTTGTTGGCTGCATCGTGTTGCCAACGATTTTTGGCGTTCTGTGGTTTGTCTCTTTGCCGTTTGCGATTTGGGCATTGATCATTTTGAAGCATCCAAATGCTCGCGGTCATTTCACCGACGTCCCGTTCGTGGAGAGCTACTCGTGGCTCACGATCCATGACACGACCGTTCGTTTGGGGCAACGGTGCCGAGCATTGGCTCAATTCGTGTGGCCGAAGATCTGCGTGGCGCTTTCCCAGATCGTGGTGTTTGCACGGCGAGCATTCCAAAAGTTCGTCGCGTTCTTTCGATCCAAAATCGTTATCAGCAGCGCGATTTTTCTGGGCCTGGCTTATGTGTGGACGGCCTGGATCGCTGGCATCCAGATTGCGATGGTGGTTGCCGAAGGAAGTATTCGGCCGGGGATTGTCCGGGGTGGCTTTGAACTGTCTCAATTTGATCCGACTCAAGTCCCGCTGCCGTTAATGATGACTGGAGTTTGTTTGATTCTGGGTTGGATCGTTCTGTGGCGGCACAGCGTGCGAGTGTTTCGTTCAAGCGGCTCGCTCAGCCGCGCCGATCGGCTCGCCGCTCCGCGCGAAGCGTTGTTGGGACTGGCTGGAACGTCGTTTCTGACAGTCGTCGTCTTGACGATCGTATCGGTCATTTCCCGCATGCCGTCTCGACCGCCGGGGCTATGGAGATGGGGGCTTGAAAATTGGGACTGGCGGTTCCTGCTCCTGATGGTGCAACTCGGTTTCGACCTGTTGATCGGCCTGAGCCTCACACTGCTGCGTTGGACTTCTCGAACGCGACTGACACGCTGGGCGTTGTTCGTCAGCACGATTGCTTATCCGTTGCTGCTTGGAACCATTCTGCTGGAACGAACCACCCGAGGTTATTGGACACCCTTGGTCCCGATTTGGTCCTGCGTCCCGTTCGGCCTGTGGGCGATCATCGCTTTGCGAAAAGAGGTGAAGCAGAGCGAACCGACGCGGACATTGCCTGAGGAAGGCATCGCGACTGCCGCATCAACGTAGTGCTGCGATTTGGTAGAGATTTTTCGCTGCAGAGTTTTAAGAACGATCAACTGTTGTTTTTTTCCGTGCAGTCCATGTCAAATTTCAAATCAGGCCCGAAAGATTGGACACGGACTACACGGAATCGCAAATGAAATTGATACCGAATTCACCCACATTGACCGTGCATAAAAAACTCTGGCGATCGTTCTTGGGATACCGTTTACCGAACGACACCCATCGTTTTCAGCCACGCTTTACAGGGCTTGGGCCAATCGGTGACCGGCTGGCCGTCGACGTGTCGTAGGCCGTAGCCGTGGCCGCCGGTGGCGAAGATGTGGACCTCTGCGGGGACGCTGACCTTCTTCAATTCCGTGGCGAGCAGCAGCGTGTTGAAGACGCTCACGCCATCGTCGTAGGCATGAACGAAGAACATCGGCGGAGCGTCTTTTGTGACGGTCACTTCCTCGCGCAACTTCGGCTGGCCTTTTTCATCTTTGCTCTTTTCATCTAAGCCACCCGGATAGACCAACACGGCGAAGTCGGGACGACACGAGACCTTGTCCACATCATCGAGCGGTTCGTACTGACGGTGCTGCATGGTCGACACCAGCGCGGCGACTTGGCCTCCGGCAGAGAATCCCAACAGGCCGATCCGTTTCGGATCGAGTCCCAATTCAGGAGCCTTGCTCCTCACGAGGCTCATCGCACGTTGAGCATCCTGCACGGCAGCGAGCCAGCGTTTCTCAGGATCGCGAGCGGGAACTCGGTACTTCAAGACGATGCCGGTGACGCCGATCTCGTTGAGCCATTCGGCAACTTCGGTCCCTTCGAGATCGTACGCCAAGATGTGATGACCACCGCCAGGACAGATCACAACGGCGGCACCGGTATCCTTCTCTTTTGCCGGACGATAGATCGCCAGTTGCGGCGTCGACACGTTGCCCAGCTTGATGATGCGCCGCCCCGCGATCAGCCGGTCTGAAGGCTTCGTTTGATCCGCTTCCGGCGGCAGTTCTTTCGTTTCCCCTGGCGGCTTCCCCGGCCAAACGTTGATCGTTTGCGGCTCGGCACCGAATACGGTGGAGCCGTAGGTCACTGCCATGAATGCCACTGACAATAAAACTTTCATTGCGTTCTCTCTTCTGGTTCTTTGTTTGTTCATCGAATTGAGCCTCTCGCAAAAAAGCGATTTCACAGACAAACGAGTGACTGCTTCGGCGATTCGGATGACATCAGGATTAATGACGCTGCAAGCGATGGCCGCGATACGCAATGTTTTGGTCAATGCATTCAGTGACTGAAAAGGTCGTTGAGCAATCGCTGAACCTCGACACGAACCGATTCGGAGAGCCAGAGGGATGAGTGGTAGAGTCGGTCTATCAACGATTCTGTCTCAGTTCGTGTGAACTGGCCCTGACCAGCAATCCAGAGGATGACGCCAAGTGAACCATGCGACTCGACACCAAGCGAGCCCGCCAAATGACGAGCCGCAGCATCATCCGTCAAAAACCAATCCGGTTGTAGTTCCACCGCGACGGCAAGCGACTCTGCTTCACCAACTTGCAAGACTCCAGATTGAACCCACGCACTGGCTTGCTCAGAAGCATGAGGGGACGGCGACAGAACCTTGATCCATTCTGGGATGAGAGCAGGGCAAAGTTCGGCAGGACGTTCTTGCCATTCACGCAGCACTTGTGGCGTGACATAAATCTCACCGATGGTCGGTAGGAGATGTAGCGCTTGCGCTTCCGACAAGTGAATCAGAGGCCCAGTGTCAGCGATGATGACCTTCATCGTTTCGCCGCTCGCCGAGCCCAATCAATGTCTTCCAACTGCTGCTGTTCTTGCAGTTGCAACCGTCGCGAATTCAGAAACTCGCGCAACGCTTGACGAACTGCCTCTTGCGGATCAGTGAACCAGCCAGCTTTCACCGCATTGTCCACGTCGTCAGCCAGTGCCTCAGGAAGTTCCAGTGTCATCGTTTTCATTTCAGTTCCTATTGGAAACCTTCAACGTTCGGAATCGTTTAAACGAACTCGCGTGATATCACAATTCTGAGTCTTGTGACATCACGAGAACAGTTCGTCTTCAACGAACTAACAACAAATTACGGTCCAGTCGCGAACTTTTGAACGCGGTGATTAAAGGAATCAACGACGTAGAGTTCGCCTCGGTTGTTGAAGGCGAGCGTGTGCGGGGCGAAGAATTTTCCTGGCTCGGAACCTTGGCCGAATTGCAGGCTGCCGAGGAGTTTACCGTTGGTGTCGAACTGTTGAATGCGGCCGTTGATAGACGCGACCCAAACGTGGTCGTACGGATCGACGGTGATGCCGATGGGGCCTTCGAGGTTCGCGACTTTGTCATTGAAGCCGGTGAACTTACCACCGAAGCCACCGGGTTCATCTTTCAGACTGCCCCACGACAGGATTGGTTTGCCGTCACGAGTCAGCTTTTGGATTCGGCCCATCATTCCTTCGGTTGTGTAGAGATTGCCTGCTTTGTCGAACGCGAGGAACTGCGGGCCGCCGAATTGGCCGGGTTGAGTGCCGTACTCGCCAAACTTGGCAATGAATCTGCCGTGCTTGCCGAAGACCTGCACGCGGCGGTTCGTTTGGTTGGCGACATAGATGCGATCATCGGGGCCGATCGCAATGCCGATGGGAAATTCAAACTCTCCGTCGTCGGCACCTTCCTTGCCCCATTGTGTGATGAAACGCGGTGGAGCGATCACCTCGTCGGCGAACAGATTCGAAACCATCAAACAAAAGAGAATGGTCACGATTCGCATGGTCTCTCCACGTTTCCGAGAGGCGTCTTTAGGAACGGGATCGCAATCATGACCTGAAGTCAGCTTGCCCCGGAACGAGGTAGCGCGTTTCGGTTGATTTGATCAGATCGGAGTGAGACGGGCGACAGACCGTATTTCATCCGTGTGACCGTCCTTCACACGGCCCCAAGTTCATTCTGGCAAAGGTTGTCCTTTGGTTTCGGGAACGGCCCATATCAGCAACATTCCGACGATGTAGATCAAACTCATGGTGCTGCATGCTAACGGGTAACCGCCCGCGAACTCGTGACCGAAAATGACTTGTGGCTTTGCGGCAGCCAAGAGACCGGCTTGAAGTGTTCCGATCGCGGCCAGAATTCGACCGAAGTTGAAGCTGAAGCCTTGCCCGGTCGCTCGAAACTTTGT